>DATIED010000249.1:0-2356 GCA_035455965.1 Spongiibacteraceae bacterium | reverse complement strand
GGTTTGGCGGCATTATTCGAGACGACGCAGCGGCAGTGGCAGGCGACCACCGAGGAAGGCGATGAATTGCTCGCGCCGAGCGGTCGCGTGATGGAGATGCTTAGCGAACATCAATGCGAAGGTTGGCTCGAAGGTTATCTGCTCACCGGCCGGCACGGTTTGTTTAATTGCTACGAAGCGTTTATTCATATCATCGATTCGATGTTCAATCAGCACGCCAAATGGTTGAAGGTGACATTGGGTTTGCCGTGGCGCCGTAAAATCGCCTCGCTCAATTATTTGCTTGCATCGCATGTCTGGCGTCAGGATCACAACGGTTTCACGCATCAGGATCCCGGCTTTATCGATCATGTCGTCAATAAAAAATCCGAAATCGTACGCGTGTATTTACCGCCCGATGCCAACTGTTTGTTATCGGTGATGGACCACTGTCTGCGCAGTCGCCATTATGTAAACGTCGTGATCGCCGGCAAGCATCCGGCGCCGCAGTGGCTGTCGATGGATGCGGCGGTAAAACATTGCGCCGCCGGCATCGGGATCTGGGAATGGGCCAGCAACGACGGCGACCAGGCGCCCGATGTAGTGATGGGCTGCTGCGGCGATGTGCCGACTCTGGAGACGCTGGCGGCGGTGTCGATTCTGCGCGAGCATTTGCCCGAGTTAAAAATTCGCGTGGTGAATGTCGTCGATCTGATGCGCCTGCAACATCATACCGAGCATCCGCACGGCTTGAGCGATCGCGATTTCGACGATTTTTTTACTAAGGACAAGCCGGTCATTTTTGCGTTTCACGCTTATCCGTGGTTGGTTCACCGCCTGACCTATCGCCGCACCAATCACGGTAACATTCACGTGCGTGGCTACAAGGAAGAGGGCACTATCACCACGCCATTCGATATGACTGTGTTGAATGACATGGATCGTTTTCATTTAGCCATGGACGCGATCGATCGCTTGCCGCAGACCGGCGATAAAGGCTGCGCGTTGCGGCGCAAGCTCAAGGAAAAGCTCATCGATCATAAATTATATATCAGAGAAAATGGTCAGGATTTACCGGAGATTCGCCATTGGCAGTGGAGTGTTCCCGCATGAATGTGCAACAGTTGCTTGAGACCGCTAAACGATTAATGGCCGACGACAAAGGTCTGCTGGCCATGGATGAAAGCAATGGCACCTGCAATCGACGCTTTGCGGCATTGGGCATTCCGCAAACCGCCGAGATGCGGCGCGCGTATCGCGATTTAATCGTCGCCGCGCCCGGCCTCGGCGACAGTATCAGCGGTGCGATTCTGTACGATGAAACTATTCGGCAGCGCACGTTCGCAGATATTCCGTTTGCGCAGGCGCTCGCCGCTGCCGGCATTGTTCCGGGCATCAAGGTGGATAGCGGCGCAGTCGACATGGCGGGTTTTGTCGGCGAGAAAATTACCGAGGGTTTGGACGGCTTGCGCGATCGCTTGTTGGAGTACGCAGAGATGGGCGCACGCTTTGCGAAGTGGCGCGCGGTGATTACCATCGGTGAGGCCGATGATAATATTCCGAGCGCCGGTTGTATCGAAGCGAATGCACAGGCATTGGCGCGTTATGCGGCGCTGTGCCAAGAGACTGGCCTGGTGCCGATCGTCGAGCCGGAGGTGTTGCTCGATGGCGATCATACGTTGCAGCGCTGCCAGACCGTTACTGAAAATGTTTTACGAATAGTGTTTCAACAACTCGCGATGCAGCGCGTCGTGTTGGAAGGCATGTTGTTGAAGCCGAGTATGGTGTTGCCGGGTTTGTCGTGTTTGCAACAAGATAGTGTCGACGCGGTCGCCGATGCCACGGTGAACTGTTTATTGCGCAGCGTGCCTGCTGCGGTACCCGGCATTGCTTTTCTATCCGGCGGTCAAACGCCAGAGCTGGCATCCGCGCGTTTGAATGCCATGCACAGTCGTTTCAAAGGGCGCTTGCCGTGGCCGCTGACGTTTTCATTTTCTCGCGCGGTGCAACAGCCGGCCTTGGATATCTGGCTTGGCCTCGAGGCCAATGTACCGGCGGCGCAGCAGGCGTTGGTGCATCGCGTGCGCTGCAATCGCGCGGCGCGACGCGGCGAATACAGCGCTGCGTTGGAGCCGGCATAGCATGCGTAGGGCGGATCATTCGATCCGCCATTTTCCACGCCGCAGAATCGTCGTCCGCGCCGACCGAGCCTGGGCTTTTCAGCGCCTGTCAGGGCCGAAGCTCCTCCGCGCGACGACGAGGTCGCGCGGATTCTCGCTGAGATTCCTCCAAAGGTAAGCAGGTGCGCCCTCGTCCCAGGCGCTGAAAAGCCCAGACCCAGTCGTCGCCAGTCCGCAGTGATACATCGCATTGTTAA
>DATIED010000248.1:0-3067 GCA_035455965.1 Spongiibacteraceae bacterium | reverse complement strand
GTAAAATCCTTTTCAACCTCGACCCATAAATCGGTATCGGCCAACCGCACTTTATCGCCGACAGTCGGACCGAACATTTCCGCGTAGGCGCGGCGGGAAATTTTTGTGCTCATTGTTGCTAACTTCCATCCGCTAATTCGTAGGGCGCAATAAGTGCAACGCATTGCGCCGATTTTTTCGGCCGATAACGGCGCAATGCCCTTCGGTTATTGCGCCCTACGCTTCTAACTATTACAACTTACCCATCACTTTGCCGGCAAAACCGTACACCTCGCGCTTACCGGCCAGCGGCAACAATTGCACCGTGCGCGTCTGCCCCGGCTCGAAGCGCACCGCGGTACCGGCAGCGATATCCAACCGACAGCCGTAAGCCTGCGCCCGATCGAATACCAGCGCATCGTTGGTTTCAAAAAAATGATAATGCGAACCCACCTGAATCGGTCGGTCGCCGCTGTTCGCCACTTCGATGACGATACCGGCACGGCCCGCATTTAATTCGATCTCGCCATCGACAATTAACATTTCACCAGGGACCATAATTTTCTTCTTCCGATAAGTTCCTGTTCGTGCCAATAAGAGGGACGAAGGGCATTGTTTTCAGGACAAGCCTTTGAATAGTCGCGCTCGTCGGGTATTCATCTGTATTCTTCTGTACCAGCAGTTTTCGTCGATATAGTCCGCGCCAATATGAGGTGCCGCCTCCTACGCCCTGAAAACAACACCCTCCATCCCTCTCCTCCACACCGAGCCAATCATTTTCCTTCTCGCTACTACCACCAAACTTATTCGTTGGCATTGCGCGTGACGGCACGGTAACCGATGGCTCTTTTCAGAACACTGAAAGCGCACTCGTTTATTTTGCTCACTCGCTAGCTCACTGAAATCGAAAAAATCCATTTGAAGGCGACGCAAAAATATCTACTCCAATGAGGTTCTGAAAAGAGTCTCGGTTACCGTGCCTACCCACCGAACAAACCAACAAAAATCAAGGAATCGGATGATGCACCGTCACCAACTTCGTGCCGTCGGGAAACGTCGCCTCCACCTGAATATCGGGAATCATCTCCGGCACACCCTCCATCACCTCATCGCGCGCCAACAACGTCGCGCCGTGTCCCATCAACTGCGCCACACTCATACCATCGCGCGCGCCCTCCATAATCGCCGCACTGATAAACGCCACCGACTCCGGATAATTTAATTTCAAACCACGCGCCTTGCGCCGCTCCGCCAATAGCGCGGCGGTGAAAATCAACAGCTTGTCTTTTTCTCTTGGTGTCAATTCCATTGCTGAACAAAACCTTTCTTGTAGGTCGGACTTCAGTCCGACATCGATACCTAAATCATCGCGAACCTTGTCGGACTGAAGTCCGACCTACAAAGTCCTTATCAGGTATTCCAAATCCGCGGTCGCTGCGCGGCGACATTCGCATACCAGGGCCGTAGAACCTGCCATAGACGCTCGAAATATCCACGCACCGCTTCAGCGTTATCGCCCAGATAGGTCGCAACAAAAATTTCCGGCAGCGCGCTGACCGCAAATAAATCATCGTTCGAGCCGGTCACCTCGCGGCACTGGGCCAAAATATCCGGCGGCGTAATGCCCGCGGCTATCACTAAGCGCCCAACCACACTGCGACCACACATACCGACCGGCGACAGTAGCAAGGGATCGTCGCCGCACACATCGGCGTAATCGCCCCAAATCATTTCGCCATCGCGAAATATTTCCAAGTGTTGCTGCCAGCGCCCGGTTTTAAACTGCTCGGCGGCAGCGCGCCGCCCCAAACACACAACTTCCCAACCGGCATAGCGCGCATTGCCCGCCAGCTCGATATGCGCACGCATCCGCACCTGCGCCGCATCGAATAAAATCGTTTCCTGCGGCAACCACTCCAGCAATGCATCTTGCGCAATTGCGAATCGCAAACTCTGGCTTGCGGTCAAGCCGTTCGCCTTGTACCACTTGCCGGCGCCGGGCGTGGTCAACAACGCATGCGCGGCCTCGTCCAGTTGTACGTGCAACTGCAGCTGATCGCCGCCGGCGATACCACCGGGTGGATGCACGATCACCGCATGACAAATGCCATCGCCCTCGGGGTACAGGGCCTTCTGCACCACTAATGGGCCAGAGTGTTCGCGCGCCGCCAAAATGGTGCGCTGCTGCGACTTCGCAAAGCGCAATTGCAGCCTGGCCAGCCAACTCGAAGGGGATGTTGCAAACGGCGCACCAGCTTCGCCGTGCTCGGATTTACGATCCATTAACGCAGCCCGCAATGGCGAGTACATCGCGTCGACGCCGAATTCATAGCGCGACAAAGTTGCGAATATTGTCGGTGTCCATATCGGCGCCGATACCTTGCTTAACGATTTGGCCGCGCGACATGACCAGATAATGATCGGCCAGCGCGCGCGCAAAATCGTAGTATTGTTCGACCAGAAGAATCGCCATGTCGCCGCGCTGCGCCAGCATACGAATAACGCGCTCGATATCCTTGATGATCGACGGCTGGATGCCCTCGGTGGGCTCATCGAGAATTAATAGTTTAGGTTTCGCCACCAGCGCGCGCGCGATGGCTAGTTGCTGCTGCTGGCCACCGGATAAATCGCCGCCGCGCCGATGCTGCATATCCTTCAATACCGGAAACATGGCAAATACTTCATCGGGAATATCGCGCACCGCGCCGCTTTTTTTAACCGCCAACCCCATCTGCAAATTTTCCAACACGCTGAGCCGCGCAAAAATTTCGCGCCCCTGGGGCACATAAGCCATGCCCAGCGTCGCGCGCTGATACGGCGCCAATGCAGCAACATTGCTGCCGTCGAACTCGATAGCCCCACCTTTCTGCGGAATCGCCCCCATCAGACATTTCAACAAAGTGGTTTTGCCAACGCCGTTGCGACCGAGTAATACCGTGCAGGCGCCGCTCGGCACATTGAACGCAATATCGCGCAGCGTTTGGCTGGAGCCGTAGAATTGATTGAGATTGGTTACTTTCAGCATTGTTTTCACTTTGAGTGTAGGGCGGATCATTTTGATCCGCCTTTCGCGGAGCCTACTATCCGG
>DATIED010000247.1:0-2691 GCA_035455965.1 Spongiibacteraceae bacterium | reverse complement strand
GCAAGCGAGGCGGTAGCGCTGAATAGCCTTTATCGGCTCTGGGAACAGCCGCCGAGCGGCGAGCTTTCAACTTGTGAACTCGCAGCTGCCGGCGCGTTGCATTGTTTGCGTCTGCAGGCCGCAACGCTCGCCATGCTACAGCGCTACGATACGCCGGTGGCGTTGCGCTTGCGGCGGGCGAGCGCCGATGGGCAGTTCGTCGTGCTGAAACAATTGCTGCCGACGCACGCGCGTATCGAGTTCGACCAGCGCGAATGGAATGTACCGTGGACGGAGCTGGCGGCGTTGTGGCAGGGCGAAGTACTGTTGTTGACACCCGCGCCGGTCGGTTCGTTGCCATTGCGATTGGGGGTAACCGATCCGCTGGTAGCCTGGTTCGACGAGCAGTTATACCGTCATTTTCATCGTAACCAACCGCGTTGGCAGCGCGAAGTTCACGACAGTAGCGCTGCGCTGACTGATAGTATTCCGAAGCAGGCCTGGTTGATTCGTCATTATCTCTCGCTGCGCGAACAACCGGCGACTGCGACCTACGGTCCCGAATTGCTGGAACAGGTGAAGCGTTTTCAGCAGCAGCAGGGTTTGGGTGGCGACGGCGTTATCGATTTGGACACGGTGCTGACTTTGACGCATAGCCTTGCGGTCAATCAGCCGCGAATTGGCGCTGCGACCGCGCAGCGGGGCGGTTGATATGTCGCTGATTCTGGATGCGCTGAAAAAATCCGAGCAGGAGCGGCGTCGCGATAAGGGGCCGGATTTACAAACGATTCATCAACCGCCGCTGCCGCGTGCGCAGCGGCGCTCTTACGCGGCGTTGTTGGGTTTTCTGCTGATCGCGGCAAATACTGCGATTGTGGTGTATTGGTGGCAGCAGCGGGCAGCGCCCGCGGTGGCCGCCGTTCCCCCATTCTCGTCAACTACAGGAGCCGCGTTACCCGCGCCCGCAGCAGCTGTGCGCGAGTCCGCGGCGGCGACTACACCGCAGCCGGCCGAGCCGTCCGTCAATGCGTCGACACGGCCTCCGGTAGCGACGGTAATTCCCGAATACACGAGCATTACTCCGAACTCCTCCGCGGCGACCGTGCCGTCAGTGAGCAGCTCGCGCATCGAAGAAGTCGACGAGCTGCCGGAGGATGTGCGCAACAATTTACCCGCGATGACATTTTCGTTTCACGTGTATTCGACCAATCCGCAGCAGCGCACGATTATTATCAATAATCGCCGCATGCGGGAGGGCGATGAGATCAGTGCGGGTTTGGTGTTGCAGGAGATCACTGAAGACGGCGTGATTTTGCAGTACGCTCAGCACCGGGTTCACATCAGCGTGTTATCGGGTTGGTAACTCTCTTAGCCAATCCAGCCGACCGCATTAATTTTTTTCCGTTGCTGTCGATGTTTTTTGCTGCGGCGTTATCGATTCGAACTCCGGTAATGTCGCCGGTTTGCCGGTTTCCTCAAGCTTCCCGTCCTGATATTTAAATTGTTGCGCGCGCATATCTTCGTATTTACTTTGAGTGACATCGTGGGCCAAGGTTGCCGAATCCACTATCACTGGATGAATAAATACCATTAAATTTTGTCTTTTGACGCTGTTGGTGGTCGAGCTGAACAGTTTGCCGATCAACGGCAGATCGCCCAAAATCGGTACCTTATTTGCGGTCTTCTGGTTTTGATTCGAAATAAGACCGCCGAGCACGACTGTGCGACCATTCTGCACCAATACTTTGGTGGTAATACTGCGCTTATTGGTGACTTGATCCTTGAAGCCTGTGCTATCGGCCAGCGACTGTACATCTTGCACGATATCCAGCGTCACCGAATCGCCACTGTTGACCAGCGGTGTGATTTTTAATGTCACGCCGATATCTGTGCGCTCAAAAGTGGTGAAGGGATTGTCGGTGGCGGAGCCCGCACTGGTCGCTTGGCCGGTGATAAGAGGAATGTTCGAGCCGACGACGATTTGCGCTTGTTGGTTGTCGAGCGTCATGATCGACGGCGTCGATAAAATGTTGGCGGAGGTGCTGCTGGACAACGCTGTCAGTAGCGCACGCAGCGAGCCGCCCTGGTAATAACCCAGCGTCAAGCCGTCCGCCAATAAGCTGAGCGGCGTCACGGCTGCGCCGGCCACTGGCACAGGTTGTAAACCGAAATTGGTGCCGGCCTGTACGCCGGTGGTTTTGAAATCGGTGCTCCATTGGACGCCAAGCTGGTCTGCTAAATCCTGATCCAGCTCAACGATGATTGACTCAACAAGAACTTGAGCGCGCTGCACGTCCAGTTTAGCGATCATGTCGCCCACGCTATCCAATAGATCCGGCGGCCCACTCATGATGATGGCGTTGTTGCTTTGACTGGCCTCGATGCTCAAGGCGGCCGACTTAACCGTTTCGTCTTTCGATTCTTTCTGCGTTGAGTTAGTTACGTTTTTCAGAATCGGCAACACTTCGGTGGCATTCAGATAGTGTAAAAAAACCACGCGACTGGTGGAGGTTGCGTCGAGCGTTTGATCGAGTTGCAGGATTAACTGTTTTGAGCGCTGTCGGTTCACCGGGTCGCCGGCCAGTAATACGCTATTGGAGCGCTCATCGGCTGCGATCGATAGCGCGGTATTACTTCCTTGTTTACCCGATGGCTTTGCCAGGCTTTCCAATACTTTTGCAACATCGCGCGCACTGGCATGCTGCAGTTTAA
>DATIED010000246.1:0-5028 GCA_035455965.1 Spongiibacteraceae bacterium | reverse complement strand
GCTGACTCTGTCCCGCAACTTCGAAGTGCTGATCGAGGAAGACGGCATGGCGGAGCGTGGCACCTTCGTGATCGATCCGGAAGGCAGAATCCAGGTGATCGAACTGAACGCCGATAATATCGGTCGCGATGCGCAAGAGCTGCTGCGCAAAGTGAAAGCCGCGCAATATGTGGCCGCGCATCCCGGCGAAGTATGTCCTGCGAAATGGAAAGAGGGCGAAGCCACATTGAAACCGTCGTTGGATTTAGTCGGCAAAATCTAACGCTATTTAATGGTCAGGGGCTCGGTGAGAAGAGCCAATCGTTGGGGCTGTGATCCAGCCCCGTCTGTTACGGCGCACGCGGCGCGATCCGTCCGTGCGCCAGACGCTTGAAACGAATCGATTCAATCGTGGAGTAATCGGTCATGTTGGATGCAACCTTAAAACAACAGTTACAAACCTACCTCGAGATGGTGGTCGATCCCATCGAAATTATCGCGTCGTACGACGACAGCGAGAAATCACAGGAGCTTGCTGCGCTATTGCAGGAGCTGACGACGCTGTCGTCGAAAATCAGCGTGCGTGACGACGGTACCGATGCACGCAAACCTTCGTTTTCGATTAACCGTCCTCACGGTGAGATCGATCTGCGTTTTGCCGGCATTCCGCTCGGCCACGAATTCACATCGCTGGTGCTGGCGTTATTGCAGGTCAGCGGCCGTCCGCCAAAAGTGGACAATGAAGTTATCGAACAGATTCGTGCGCTCGATGACGAATTATATTTCGAAACCTATTTTGCACTGTCGTGCCAGAGCTGTCCCGATGTGGTACAGGCATTAAATACGATGGCGGTGCTGAATCCGAAGATTCATCACGTCGCGATCGACGGCGCGTTGTTTCAAAGCGAGGTCGAGCAGCGTCAGGTGATGGCGGTACCGAGCGTGTATTTAAATGGCCAGCCATTCGGCCAGGGCCGCATGAGCCTGGAAGAGATTGTCGCCAAACTCGATACCAATGCCGAGGCGCGCGCTGCGGAAAAAATCAGCGAGCAAGCGCCGTTCGATATGCTGGTAGTCGGCGGTGGTCCAGCGGGTGCGGCGGCGGCGATTTACGCGGCGCGCAAAGGTATTCGAACCGGCGTGGTGGCCGAGCGTTTCGGCGGTCAGGTACTCGATACGCTGGCGATCGAAAATTTTATTTCCGTACAGGAAACAGAAGGCCCAAAAATGGCGCGTGCGCTCGAAGAGCATGTGCGCCAGTACGAAGTCGATATCATGAATTTGCAGCGCGCCTCTGCGCTGATCCCGGCGCAACAGGCGAGCGGTTTACACACCGTTAAATTCGCGAGCGGCGCCACCTTGCAAGCGAAAACATTGATTCTCGCCACCGGCGCGCGCTGGCGCGAAATGAATGTGCCGGGCGAAGCGGAATACCGCACCAAGGGTGTCGCTTATTGCCCGCACTGCGACGGTCCGCTGTTTAAAGGCAAGAGAGTCGCGGTGATCGGCGGTGGTAACTCCGGCGTGGAAGCGGCGATCGATCTGGCCGGCATCGTCGCGCACGTGACGCTGATCGAGTTCGATAAACAATTGCGCGCCGATGCAGTGCTGCAGCGCAAGCTGGCCAGTCTGCCGAACGTGACCGTGCTGACCAATACATTGAGCACCGAGGTCAAAGGCGATGGCCAGAAGGTAACGGCGATCGTTTATCAGGATCGCGACAGCGGCGTGTCGAATACGCTGGAGCTGGAGGGCATCTTCGTGCAGATCGGCCTGGTACCCAACACCGATTGGTTGAAGGGTAGTATCGAGTTGACGGCGCGCGGCGAGATCGTGGTCGATGCGCGCGGCGCAACCTCGGTGCCTGGCATATTTGCGGCGGGCGATGTGACCACCGTGCCGTATAAGCAGATCGTTATCGCGATGGGCGAGGGCGCCAAGGCTTCGCTGAGTGCATTCGACCATTTGATTCGGTCGAGCTAGCCGTTGACCGGAAAAGCCAAGGCCACCGTCGGGTGGCCTTTTTTATTGCCGCTGTATATGGCATCGGATGGTTAATTTTTCTTAATATGAATTCGCCTCGAGTATTTTGTAGTAGCTTAACCGCGTTAAAGATTTCCACGAGCGAAACATAATTTTAATGAGAGGCACCGAGCCTCATCCCATGACGAATCGGCAGGAGAGCATTGCAATGAGCGAACTCGATCAGTTAAAGAAAGACATTCAATGGCTAAAAGACCTGGAAGACATCAAAACCTTGAAGGCGCGCTATATACGCACGATGATTCTTTCGCAGTGGGATGAGATGGAGCAGTTGCTGACCGAGGATATCGAAGCGTCGTATTCGGATGGCGTCTATGCATTCTCCGGCCGCAAAGACTTGATGCAATTTCTCAAGGATATGCACGATTCGATGGGCGCCGATAATTTATCGTACTGGCTGGTCGGTCTACCGGAAATAAACCTGACCAGCGCTACCACCGCCACCGGTACCTGGGCGATGCACTCATACAACCTCAACAAGCCGATGAATCTGACTCAGGAACAATTCGCCTATTACTACGACGAATACATCAAAGTCGATGGCGCGTGGAAAATCTGCATGACCTCGTATAAGCGCGTGCTTGAAGAAATGCACGATCGCAATGGCTTGACGGGATATCAGTTGACAGTGGGATGATGCTACTGCGCTCTCGCCTATGAGGTGGAGAGAGCAGATCGATTAAATGTAAAAATAAATCAGGCTTCAGCGATGCCGCACATCTCAAAGCAGCAGGATGAGAAAAATCTAGAAGAATGGTTGTGGAAATCCTGCCGCAATTATTCCAATGAGCTGCGCAGCATCGAGCAGCAATATATGTAAGCCATTGAGCGTCTAATTTTGTTGCCGGTCAGGCGCTGGTGGCGGAAAAGGAGGTGCTGGATTACTGGTGATGGACTCGCTAAATCCAGATGATTTTGTCTATGCGCTTACTGTTATCAAGCCAGTACGTTAGCCGGCGTTGCTGTACTAAATTCGTACGCAAATAATTTCAATGTCGAGTCCGTCACGTCGCAGCTCTATCCGTTGCCTATACTTGCCGTTCCCTGACGGTGAGAGTTGTCGATGTTAAAGCGGTTATTGATTGTCGCGTTGCTGGTGTGGGGCGCGCATTCCTGGTGGAAGAGTCGTAGTGTGACCTATGGTGCCGGCGTGGTCGCGGCGCATGCGCCGGAGCAGACCGCGCTGGACGAAGCGCGGCCCTTCGATTTAAACGGTTATCGCATTACGCCGCTGGCAAAGTTTGTTGTCGATGCGCGCGTGTTGTCGCGCGAAGATTATCGTTTAGGGCGCGAGGCCGATCTGTCGACGACGGATTTCATGCTCGGCTGGGGCCGAATGTCCGACGAAAATGTGCTGAGCCATATCGAGATCAGTCAATCCAACCGCTTTGCTTTTTGGCGCGTGCAGGAGTTTCCCATTCCACAGCGCGAAATCGAAACATCGGCCGCAAATATGCATTTGATCGCCGCCGATCGTACTGTTGCCAATCAATTGGATCGTATACGACGCGGACAGGTAGTGCATATGCGCGGTTATCTGGTGCGCGCGGATGCCAGCGACGGTTGGTACTGGACCAGTTCTTTGTCGCGCGAAGATATCGGTGCGGGTGCCTGCGAAGTGTTTTTGGTGGAGCAGATAAGCGATTAGCCGTTGCTTGATAAACGGCAATGCTCGATATCGTTATTGTTAAACAATTCGTAGTTCGACCGGGGTTTAACGCACACGCTGTACGGCCGCTTTCCACTCCTGCATTTTTTGCGCGGCCTGCGCGCGCGAAATTTGCGGTTCGAAGGTGCGCTCGATCTGCCATTGCTTGGCGATTTCCTCGCTATTGCGCCATATTCCAGCCGTTATTCCGGCGAGATAGGCGGCGCCGAGCGCGGTGGTTTCGATAATGCGCGGACGCACCACCGGTACGCCCAATAAATCTGCTTGATGTTGCATCAATAAATTATTCGCCGCGGCGCCGCCGTCGACGCGCAACTCGACGATGGGGGTGCTGGCATCTTGTTGCATCGCGAGCAATAGTTCAGCCGATTGGTAACCGATTGCTTCGAGCGCAGCGCGCGCAATGTGCGCCTGAGTGGTGCCGCGCGATAAGCCGAAGATGCCGCCGCGCGCATGTGCATCCCAATACGGCGAGCCGAGGCCGGCAAATGCCGGCACGAAATAAACGCCGCCGCTATCCGTTACCGAAGTTGCCAGCGCCTCGATTTCCGCCGAGCTTTTAATAATGCCGAGCCCGTCGCGCAGCCATTGCACGACGGCGCCGCCGATAAAAACGCTGCCCTCAAGTGCGTAATTTGCAGCGGCGCCAATTTGTGCCGCGCGCGTCGTTAATAATCCGTGCGTCGAATCGCAGGCGGTCGCGCCGGTTTGCAGCAGCATAAAGCAGCCGGTGCCATAGGTATTTTTGATCATGCCCGGCGTGTGGCAAGCCTGCCCGAACAGGGCCGCCTGCTGATCGCCGGCGATGCCGCCGATCATAATCGGCGCACCGAATAAATCCGCAGTCGTGCGACCGAATTCGTGGCTCGATGGATAAACCTGTGGCAGTAGTTGCGGAGGAATATTCAACAGCGCCAGCAATTCCTCATCCCAGCGATTGCGATGGATATCGAACATTAAAGTGCGCGCGGCATTGCTGACATCGGTGGCGTGTACCTGTCCTCCGGTCAATTGCCACAGCAACCAACTGTCCACCGTACCGAAAGCCAGCTCGCCCGCTGCCGCGCGCTGCCTCGCGCCGGGAATATTATCGAGCAGCCACGCCAGTTTGGTGCCGGAAAAATACGGATCGAGCAGCAAGCCGGTGCGCTCGCGAAATAATGTTGCAACGCCCTGTGTTTTTAATTGATCGCAATATTCAGCGGTGCGTCGATCCTGCCAGACGATGGCGTTGGCGAGCGGTTTACCGCTGGCGCGCTCCCACAATAAAGTTGTTTCGCGTTGATTGGCGATGCCGAGCGCGGCGATATCGCGCGCGCCGATATTGGCACTCGCCA
>DATIED010000245.1:0-6241 GCA_035455965.1 Spongiibacteraceae bacterium | reverse complement strand
CGATTTGCGCTTCGAGCTGCGCGCCATCGGTCGGCAATTTAAGAATCATCGATACTTTATCGGTGCGCGCCGGCCAGTTGCCCAACGGCTGGGTCGAGCGAATTTCCAGATGCCGCATTTCGCGCTGGTGCGCGGCTTGCGCCGCGTGTTTCAGCAATTGCAGCGCGATAGCGCTGTTATCGGCCAGTGCGCCACCGTAATTGAAGAAGGGCAGTGCGACGCCAAAATCGCCGAACAGCCGACTGCGCAGACGCACAATCGGTAACACGCCGCGGATGGCGCCGGCGTCGTCGCGCGCCACCCAGTAAAAGCTTTCGTGGTCGAATGCCTGCGTAATCACCGTGCGCCAGGCGTAGCGGTGATAAAAGGAAGCACGCGGGTGCGCTTCGACATAGGCGTCCCAATACGGCGCATCGGCAGCGTTGGCCGCAACAATCTCGACCGGTCCTGCAACGGCGATTTCAGGCGCTGCATTGATAAAACGCGCCGGTAGCGAAGGCGTTGTCGTGCCGGCGGCGAATAGTTCGAGTAACTGCTGCTCCGCTGCTTTGCGTTGTTGCTCCAGCGCCGCTAGCGAGTCCGCTATTTGTTGCATTTGTTGCTTTAATTCCGCTACATCGGCGCCTTGTGCTTTAGCCGGAGCGAATGCCTTGGCGCATAATTGCTTGGCATTTTTTTGCGCTTTGATGGCCGGGGCTAATGCATTCAGTTGTTCGATGAGTCGTTCGATATCACTGCCGCAGGGACATTGGTCGAGGCTGCCCCAGCGCGTAACGATAGCGGCGTCGGGATCGTCGAGTAATGCTTTTATATCCATGTTTACGGAGCTAACTGGACGCGATCGATAGCTTGCAGTTCCATGCAGCGCAGGCTGTCGCTGACAGTGCCGAAAGGAAACTCCGCGAGCATTTTTTTCAGGCGCGGCAGGCAGTGGGCAAGATTGTTGTAGTGACGAAAGCGCGACAGCAAGCTGGCTCCGGGCACACGCGGTTGCAATTCGTCGATCTCCCAGGGATGCAAATAGAAGATTGCCGGCGTACGGTTGTCGTTCGTGGCGTTTTTAAATAGCCAGCGCGATAGCGCGTATGGATATAGTCGAAAGTAGCCACCGCCAGCCGCCGGCATGCTATAGCCCAACAATTTTGCGGTGGTCAGCGGAAATTCCAGCAGTTCGCCGTTGTCCGAGCGAATTCGATAAGGTTGCGTGGGCGAATCGGGAATGCCATAGCGATCGTGGTAAACGGGGAAGATGCTGGAGTCCCAATGAAAGCCGAGCTCGATCAATATATCGATGGCCCACAGCGACTCACGAGTGATCGAGTAACTGGCCGCGCGATAGCCGATGATCGGTGTCTGCGCGATATCTTCGAGCAATTGTTTGGACTTGGCGGTTTCCTCACGAAATAGCGCCGGTGTCTGTTTGTAGACCAGCTGATGGCTGTAACCGTGCGAGGCGAGCTCGTGGCCGCGCGCATGAATTTCGCGAACCAGTTGCGGATGGCGCTCTGCTACCCAGCCCAAAACAAAAAAGGTGGCCTTGATGGAGGTTTCGTCGAATAAATCCAGCAGCCGTTGCGTGTTGCGCTCTACCGTCGAAGGCCAGCGCTCCCAGTCGCGCGGCGCAATGACGTTGGCGAACGCGGAGACATGATAATAGTCCTCGACATCGACGGTCATGGCGTGACGGATGACGGGGGATGGTGAATCGGCGGGCGACGGTAGCGGAGACTCGGTCGGCATCTTACAAATCATCTACACTGTTTGAGCTTGCGGTTGGCGAGATACTATCATAGCCATTTTTAAGAAAATTACTTTATGAAGCGCTTGTTGTTCCCGCTTTCCATACTGCTGGCCGCGTTGGCTTGGATGCTATTCAACGGCGCGGCGTTGCTCAGTCTGCACAAGCGTTGGTGGACACTGGGCGACACCTACGAAATCGGCTACCCGCTATTGGGTATCGCCATTTATTGGGTGTTCACGCACCGCGAGCGTTTGCGCACCGAGGCCATCGCGCCCGACCGTCTCGGAGCGATCTTATTTTTGCTCGCGCTGCTCTGTAGTGCCGCTGCGCGCGTCATGCAATTGCAAGTCCTGCAGCAATTGATGGTGCCGGTCTCGTTGTGGTGCGGTTTATTTGCGCTGCTCGGTTGGCGTCTCGCCGTGCAATTAATTTTGCCGAGTTCGCTGTTGGTGGCTGGCGTACCGGTATGGGACTTTCTGGTCGAGCCGCTGCGGATTATGACGGTTGCCGCAGTGCAGGGTTTGTTGATCCGAGTCGATATTCCCGCGCTGGTGCAAGGTTATCGGGTAATACTGCCGGGTGGTGTCATGCTGATCGAGGATGCCTGCAGCGGCCTCAATTTATTGCTGGCGGCGCTGGTGATCAGCACCTTGCACGCCGAGTTGAATTTGCACAGCGCTCGCCGCAAATTGCTGGTCATCGGCATCGGCATTGCGATCGGTATCATCGACAATTGGCTGCGTGTCTTTATCCTGGTCGCGATCGCCTATAGCAGCGATATGAAAAGCTCGTTGGTGCACGATCATGTGGTGTTTGGCTGGTGGTTGTTTATCGCGAGCCTGGTGCCCTTCTTTTTTATTGCACGTTTGGTCGAGCGCGGCGACGTGCGATCTACGGTGCAAGCCGGTGCCGCAGATAGCCTCGAGCGGTCGGCGCGCCCAGTCGCCAGCATGAGCGGTGCGACTATGGCATCGATATTGGCGGTGCTGTCCACGGGGTTATATGCGTCGATTGTATATTGGGAGAGTCATTCCTATAGCTCCGTCAAGGGTTTTGCCGCTCCGGCAACCGCCGAGCTCGCGGGCGCCGGCTGGTTGCCGCAGTATTCCGGCTACGATGCCGCGCGCACCTGGCGGCTTGCGGAGAACGGCGTTAGCTACGATGTCGCAGCGCTGACCTATACACGCCAGACGCCGGATAAAAAATTAATTTTTTACACCAATCGTATCGCCGCGGAAAAAGACACTCGCTACACGGCAAAGCTCGCCGTTGCCGGGGGTGTTGCTGTCAACGAAACCGTAATTCGCGATCGCAACGGTGGCGAGCGGATTGTGTGGTGGTTTTATTGGATCGATAACGCGCTGGCGAGCGATGCGGTAACGGCAAAGTTTTTACAATTCAAAGCGGGGCTCGCTGGCGATCGATCGGCGACGCTGGTGGCTGTATCTCGAGTGTGTCGCGAAACCAATTGCAGCGCCGAGCGGCAGAACTCTGCGGTCGCGCTTAAGCCGCTGGTTCAGCACTTGCTGGCGGCGCAGAAATCGACGCTTGATCGGGTATCAAATCCAGCCCGATAGGCGCGCGCGAAAGCGGGTAGATGTATCGCTGATATCTTCATGGATACCTATGCGAGTCAGCGTATGCAAAGGACTGGCGGTGGTATTGATGCCTTTTTGCGTGGTGACCGCTGCGGCGAAATGCCCGGCGACCAGTTTGGCCGCCGCGCGGCTGACATTCCCGTTGGGATAGCAAAATAGTTTTACCGGCCGGTCGAGCATATTTTCCAACTGGCTGCGGCTGCCAACCACTTCATCATGCAGGATGGCCGCCGGTAAATTTTCCACCAGGCGATAGTGATGTCTGGTGTGCGAGCCGATGTCGATTAAGCCGCTTGCCTGCAGTTGTCGCAATTGTGGCCAATCCATCAGCGCCGGACTGGTGAGTGGGGGCAAGGCGATCGCCGTTTCCATGCGCTCGAGATTTGCCGCCAACTCGGGGTCGGAGAATTTTTTGCAGGCGTGCACAAGCGTTGCAATCGCTTCGGGCGTCAGCGTGGCGCTAGCGCTATAGCCGGGTAATTGTTGCAGCCAGGCGAAGGCGGTTTGATCATGATCCAGCCCTGGTGTCGTCAGGATACGCGCGAGACGATTGGGCCAGAACTGCCGCGCAGTGCCGACCATATCGGCCACTGCGAATACAGTTGCCGGCACTTGCTCCGCCTGCAGAACAGGCAGTGCGTATTCGAAATTATCGAGCCAGCCGTCGTCGAAGGTCACTGCGCAGGCACGCGCAGGCAATGGTTTACCTTGCGCGCGCCGCTCGACCCATTCGATCAGCGGCATGACGTCGAATAATTTTTTGATGGTTTGCAACTGCTGGCGAAAGCTGGTCGGCGTGACTATCATCCCCGGCTCTTCGCTGGCGTGGCGCGGGTCGGATGCCGGCAGAATACGGTGATACATGAGCACCCATAAACGCGGCGCGCTCGAGGCATAGCCGCTTTGGTGTGGGCCAAAGCGGGCAGCAAGTATATTCGCGGACTGTTTGAGCAGTTTTTTCACGGTCTTGCGTACCTGCCGCCGAGATGCGTCAAATGACTGATGGAGTGAAATTGTAGTGAAACTCGCCGCCAGTGCGAAAACTATTTTGCATGTGATCGATACCACCGGACCCGGCGGGGCCGAAACGGTTTTTATTCAACTCGCCGATCAATTGCGCCAGCGCGGCTACCGCTCTGTCGTTGTCATCCGCGGTCCCGGTTGGGTTTGCGAGCAACTGCTGGCGCGCGGTATTAAGCCGTATATCATCGCCGCGAAGGGCTCGTTTAACTGGCGCTTTCTGCGCGCGTTGGTGCGCTTGATCCGGCGCGAACAAGTGGATGTCATTCAATCGCATCTGCTGGGTTCGAATGTCTATTGCGCCATGGCGGGGCTACTGACGCGCAAACCAGTCATCGCTACGTTTCATGGCATGGTCGATGTCGGCCCGCGCGAGCGCTTCCGCAGTCTCAAGCTATGGTTGATGAATCGCGGCGTGATGCAGTTTGTCGCGGTATCCAAAAATCTACGTAGCGCCATTCACCGCGAGGGGCTGCTCGATCCCGGTAAGTGCACAATTATTTACAACGGCATCGATTTGTCGCGCTACGGTAGTACGCAGCAGCGCGATTTGCGCAATAAGCTCGGCCTGGGCGACGAGGCTTTGTTGATCGGTAGTCTCGGTAATATTCGTCCCGCTAAAGGTTACGACTTATTGATTCGCGCCGCGCGCCGCGTCGTCGATATTTTTCCGCAGGCGCATTTTGTGATCGCGGGCGAACCGAAATCCTCTTTGCAGCGACAGCTCGACGAGCTCTGTCGGCAGGAGGGGGTGACCGATAACGTGCACTTCGTCGGCTTTTGCAGCGACAGCGCGGCTTTTCTCGCGCAGCTCGATTATTTTTTATTGAGCTCCATCTCCGAGGGGCTTTCGATCGCCACCGTCGAAGCTTTGGCTACCGGGCTGCCGGCCGTCGTTACGCGCTGCGGCGGTCCGGAGGAGATTTTGTCGGCCGATCGCGACGGTTTGATGGTGACGATCGATGCCGAGGCGATCGCCGCGGGCGTCATTCAGTTATTAAGCGACGCGGCGCTCGCGAATCGGCTCGCGCGCTCGGGGTTGCAAACGGTGCGCGAGCGTTTCGATGTCGGGGTTATGCTGGACGAATATTGCCGGTTGTACGGTTAGCCCAACAAATCCTTGAGATAGGCTTTCAACTCAAACCAGGCGGGACCTAAATCGTTCCAGCGATTGATTTCGTGGCGCGTTGCGAAAGGGTGTGGCGTAGCGAATTCGCACAGGCGTTTTAGCTTGTGCCCGAGCGAAAGATCTGCGGCGCGCAATGTTAGATAGAGGCTATCGATATCTCCGAGCAGCCAGCGCAAGCATTGGCCGATACGATAGCTGGCCGTTGGCGGTAGTGGCTCGCCGCGCGATATTTGTAACAACAGTGCCGGGAAGTCCACGCCGGCATCGATGGCCAGCTGCAGCGAACCCCAAAAGCGCGTATTAACCTCCATCAGATAGGGTTTACGGTCCGGCGCGATGCGAAATTCGATCATCGCCACGCCGTGCCATTGTGCGGCATCGAGTAATTTTTTTGCCATATTGAGCATTCGCGCATCGGGCGTAACGCTGCTCGATAGCGTGCTGACGCCGCCGCTGGGCGGCTTTTCGCGCAGGCGTTGATGGGCAAAAAATGCGATCGACTGGCCGCGATCGTAGAGTGCGAAAATACCGGCACCGTGCCCTGGAATAAATTCCTGGAGCATAAATGGATGGCGCAGGTAAGCTTTATCGTTAATCAGTGTCTGCAGCTCATGTGCATTCGCTGCGATATGTACTGTGGAGTTCAGCCAGCCCGATGTCAGTTTGATTCGCGACAGGCAGGGTTTAACGACCACCGGATAGTTGGTTATTTCTGCGACATTCAGCGCGGTCGCATCGGCAAAGTAGCGGCTT
>DATIED010000244.1:0-10521 GCA_035455965.1 Spongiibacteraceae bacterium | reverse complement strand
ATAAACCGTCGGCATTGTCTTTGTTCATTTTGTCGACGGCTTGTCCGTAATGATGAATCGCTAATCGCAGTTTTTGCTCGCCGAGACCCTGCTGTGCGGCATTGAGATGCGCGTCCAGCCCCACCCGCGTAACCAGGCGTTGTATCTGCCTGGAGTAGGTCTCCGCCTGCGCAACGTTGATCCGTTTGTTTTGCAGTAGACGTTGCACGACATTAAACAGATTGTTCAGTAGTTTTTGTACTTCCTGCATCTGCGCCGGATTATTCAGGTTTTGATACACGCTTTGATCGGCGGGTTGGGCCTGCAACTGCGTAATGCGCTCGGTTAATTGGCGCTGCAGCTGTTGATGTTGAGGGTTGTTACGCTCGACGCGCAATAATTGGTCGAGGCTCTCCGAGATGCATTGGCAGACCAGTAATTTCAGGTCGCGGCCGAGGAAGCCCTCTGGAAAACCATCCAGGAGTTGTTGAAAGTTCCGGGTTTGCGCTTTCAGGCTCGCTACCAGCGCACTTTTTGCGGCATTATTTTTTTCGATCTGCTGCAGCGTGAACGTCACCGCTATCAGGATAAAGAGACCGGCGAACACTGCGATAATGATCGTGCTGGTAGCCATGGTTGATTCGCCACTCAATAATTTGCCCGGCAATAAGGCGCCGCGCCTATAAGAAGATGATTATATTTTAGTCCGTTATCCCGCGGCGCTGCGAATGCCGCAGCAACAGTATGTCCTACGTTTGGTGTTTTGCAAAAAAATGGCAAAAAATCGGCTTGACCTTTGTTGGCTCCGTACTTAGAATGCGCGCCACTTTCAACGACGCTTTAACACTGTGTTGTCGCTGAAAGTGTTCGGCGTCCCCTTCGTCTAGTGGCCTAGGACACCGCCCTTTCACGGCGGTAACAGGGGTTCGAGTCCCCTAGGGGACGCCAACTTTCTCTTGCCAATAGGACGAATTTGCTTAGAATTCGTACTGGCTTCAGGTTTAAGCGGGAATAGCTCAGTTGGTAGAGCGCAACCTTGCCAAGGTTGAGGTCGCGAGTTCGAATCTCGTTTCCCGCTCCAACCCCATCGATCCTTGTAATATTCTGTTTGCGTCCGCATTTATTCAAGTTATTCGTGCAGTATCCTGTCTAGAAGATTCGTATCCAGCCTGTTCGCATTAGCTAACGGGTGCGCTACTGTCTGTGTCGTTGTTTAACGGTAGCATCGGTGTTTTGCAGTACAATTGCTGGCGATTCGAAACACCTCGATTTTCCTTCGCCGCATGATCCGGCAAAATTAGCCGGCAAACCTCGGGACAATTATGACTACCGCACTATCTATTCGCGGCCTGACCAAAGTTTACGGCAATGGCCTCGAGGCCTTGAAAGGCGTTGATTTACAGGTCGAGCAGGGCGATTTCTTTGCATTATTGGGCCCCAATGGCGCGGGCAAATCCACCACTATCGGCATCGTCACCTCGCTGGTGCGCAAAACCGCTGGCCAGGTGAGCGTTTTCGACAAGGATATCGATACCGATTTCCAGGGTGCGAAGCGCGAAATCGGTCTGGTGCCGCAAGAATTCAATTTTCACAACTTCGAAAAGGTCTTCAATATCGTCGCCGACCAGGGCGGCTATTATGGTCTGCCGCGCAAGCTGGCCGAGACTCGGGCGGAAAAGTATTTGCGCGAGCTGGGGCTGTGGGATAAGCGCAACGACGCCGCACGACTGCTGTCAGGGGGGATGAAGCGGCGCCTGATGATTGCGCGCGCGCTGGTGCACGAGCCGCGTCTGCTGATTCTCGACGAGCCCACGGCCGGTGTGGATATCGAGTTACGGCGCTCGATGTGGGATTTTTTGCGGACCATTAACGCGCACGGCACCACTATCATCCTCACTACCCACTATTTGGAGGAGGCCGAGAGCTTATGCCGCAATATCGCCATCATCGACCATGGCCGCGTCATCGAAAACACCAGTATGAAAGGGTTGTTGAAGCAGTTGCATAAAGAGCATTTTATTTTGGATACGCGCGAGCCGGTCGGTGCTGGTTTGGATCTGTCGCGCTTCGACGGCAAGCTGCTCGACGCGCAGAGTATCGAAGTCGAAATCGAGCGCGGCGAAAGCCTTAACGATCTGCTGGCCGAGCTATCGGCGCAGGGCGTCACGGTGACCAGCATGCGCAATAAAGCCAACCGCTTGGAAGAACTATTTGTCGCCCTCTTGGTTCGCAACGAAAGGGAGCGCAATGAAATGGCTCGCAACGGCGCCGCCGGGAATTAGATCGCGATGAGTTTACAGACTGAGTGGGTAGCTTTTTCAACGATTGCGCGCAAAGAGGCGCGGCGCTTTTTGCGTATCTGGTCGCAGACATTATTGCCGCCGGCGATTTCGATGAGCCTCTATTTTATTATTTTTGGCAGTTTAATCGGCTCGCGTATCGGCACTATGGGCGGCTATTCGTATATGCAATTCATGGTCCCCGGCCTGATTATGATGGCGGTGTTGACCAATGCTTATTCGAACGTGGTGTCGTCTTTTTTTGGGGCTAAATTTCAACGTCATATCGAAGAGCTGCTGGTTTCACCGACCTCGAATCACACGATTTTATTGGGATTTGTGCTCGGTGGCGTGATGCGTGGAATCTGCGTCGGCGCCATCGTTACCGTGTTGTCGCTATTCTTCAGCAAGTTACATATTCAGCATGTCGGCATCACTATTTTAATCTTGTTACTGACTTCATTGCTGTTTTCGTTGCTTGGCTTTATCAACGCGGTCTACGCCAACAATTTCGATGATATTTCCATCGTACCGACCTTTGTATTGACGCCGCTAACGTACTTGGGCGGGGTATTTTATTCGATCGATTTGCTGCCGGCATTTTGGTCGGGGTTGTCGCGCTTGAACCCAATTCTGTATATCGTCAATGGATTTCGCTACGGCTTCTTAGGCGTATCCGATGTGAATGTCGATGTTTCGTTCGCCATCGTGTTGGCCTTTACGGTAGCTGCATACACCTACTCCATGCACTTGCTGCGCTCCGGCAAGCGCTTGCGGACATAATTCGATGGCCGAGCATGAATTGCCGTTGGGCAGAGCGGTCACCTACGATGCGGCCTACGATCCCGATCTGTTGTATCCAATAGCGCGCGCCGTCGATCGCCGCGCCGGTGCCGATGGTGTGCAGTTACCGATGCACGGCTGGGATGTATGGAATGCCTACGAGCTCTCCTGGCTGGACGCGGGCGGCAAACCGGTAGTGGCCTGGGGCGAGTTTTGGGTGTCGGCAATGTCGCCCAATATCGTCGAGTCCAAGTCTTTCAAATTGTATTTGAACTCTCTGAATCAGCATCGCTTCGCTACGATCACGGTGGTGCAAGAAACACTTGAGCGCGACTTGGCGCGCTGTATCGGTGCTCGCGTGCAAGTGAATATCCATCTGCCCACCGACTGGGGCGCATTAACGCCAAGTGCACCCGCCGGTCGTTGTCTCGACGATTTGCCGCTACTGGTCGAGCATTACCAACCGGCGCCGCAGTTACTGAAGCGATCTGAGAAGGTGGTTGAAGAGCGGTTGTACAGCCGCTTGTTGCGCTCTTGCTGTCCGGTGACCGGTCAACCGGATTGGGCCACGCTGCAGGTCGATTATCGCGGACCAGAAATCGATGATGTGGGCTTGCTGGCATATATAATTTCCTTCCGTCAGCACCAGGACTTTCACGAGCAATGCGTCGAGCGCATATTTCGGGATATTCAACAGTTCTGCTCGCCCGAGCGACTCGCGGTTTATGGCCGCTATCTGCGGCGCGGGGGGCTAGATATTAATCCTTACCGCAGCACCGGCACCGAGCGGCCGCCGAGCCTGCGTTGCCGGCGCCAATAGCGGACCACATAGAGCGGCAAAGTGGTGAGCTTTCAAATGCTTAGCTACGCTTGTTAAATGTTCGATCAATCGGAGTGCGCTGAGTCTCAGCTCCCATGTTCCAATCGCCATTAGTCTTGATAACAATCGCTGAAATAGCTGTAGTTTTACTGCTGCTATGCCTCTTTCTCTTGCTGCACGTACGCGGCTTGCGGCGCCTCGTGGAGGCTTTGGAAGCCAGAGTCATCAGCGTGCGCGAGACATTGCGGGCGACGCGGCAGGATGCCAAGGTAGTGCGGCAGCAGCTGACTGAGCTGGAGCAGTCGCCGGGGCTGGATTACAGCGAGCAGATCGATGCTCAGATCGATGCGACGCGCAATTTCCATTTATCGCTCGATCCGGATCGCGACATCGTCCTGGATATCGCGCCGGATGGGACCTTGGAGCGCCAGGCGGTATCGCTGCGACACGCTTTCCTGGTCGCCGAAAAAGAGGCTTGGTTAGCCGCCGATGGCGAGGGGGTCGATTGGGATGTTTTGCAGGGCAAGCTAGGACAGATTATCCAGTTTTACTATCAGAATCGGGCCGCGCCTGCTGAACCCGCCGAGGAGCTTGATGTCTGGGCGGAGGCCTCGACTGCTTCGACCAGTAGTGAAGAGCTTACGCAGTTGCAGGAAGCGCTGGCCAATCAAGCACGGCATATTGAAAATTTAGAGAAATTTAAAAAACTATTCTTCGACACCGAACAAAAATGGCGCGATGCCAGCGCGCGGGCGGAGCAATATCACCAGCAGTTGCTGGCGCGCAGCAAAGAGATAGGCGGCGGCGACGATTTTGAAGCGCTGCTCGCGCAGTACAGCAGTGCGTACAGTAATTTTGGGGCCGAACTGGCCGACGATCGCGGCCAGGCGCGCGCGGCAACGCACGTTATCGAAATCGATGCAGAGCGGCCGTCACTCGGGCGGACGGTAATTGCCAATCAGGAGGAAGTGTTGCGGCTGCGCAATATGGCGATCGATCAGCACAAGATGATTTTGAGTTTGCGGCAGCAATTGGAGAGTGCTCAATCCATCGAAGAAAAGGATGCTGCGATCGCTGCGCTGCATAAGCAGTTGGAGCGGCACGAACGCTTCCTCAAAGAATCCGATATTTGTGCAAAGCAGGTGGAAGCAGAACTCGAGCGCACGTTGGCGCGCAATCATGAACTCGAGCAGAGGTTGCTTGTGGCAGAGCAGGATGCCGGTGGCAACGTCAAAGAGATGCAAGCTGAGCTGGCGCGCACGCTGGTTGAGAACGAGGCGTTAGAGCAGCAACTGGTCGAACTGAAACAGCTAAGTGGCGGTGCTGGCGCCTCCGATGATGAAATGGAGCAATTGAAAAAAATCATCGAAGACTTCACGCATCAAAGCTGCGAAATGTTGGGTGCGATTGAGCAGTTGGAGCAGGAGGCGCGCGTATTGCGCGAGCAGGTAGCCGGCTCGGGGGCGGGTGTGGCACCGGCAGAAATGACGGTTCTGCAACAACAGTTGGCGGAGACGGAGCGCGAACTACTTAGTCTGCAAACTCAGCATGTGGAGTTGGAAGAGCGTTATCTCGAGTTGAAAATCCAGCAACCTTAAACGAGTCGAGTGCTGCGCAGGATCCTTTCAGTCCCATGCACGATCCTAAATCGAGCAATATCGGCTATTATTCGTCTTCCTTTCTCAGGTGTCTTTCGTAGTGAAAATCTCTTTCCATAAGCGTGTTGCGCACAGCTGTGCACTTTTTTCTCCGATGTTATTGGTTTTGAGTCTGGTGGGGCCATTGGCGCAGGCCGAAGTATTTCTGCTCCCACCGCCCGGCGATGATGTGATCGGCGATTTGCGCAGCGTGCCGGCTGGCGACGACGAAACTCTGATCGATGTGGCGCGCCGTTATGATTTTGGCTACGACGAAATTCGCAACGCGAATCCATCCGTGGATTCGTGGATGTTGCGCCCCGATACCTCTGTGACCTTACCCAGCTTCTATGTGCTGCCGATGACCCCGCGCGAGGGTATCGTAATCAACGTCGCCGAAATGCGGCTCTATTATTTTCCCGTGCCTAAGCGCGGCGAGCCCGCCAAGGTGGAAACTTTTCCAGTGAGTATCGGGCGCGGCGATTGGCATACCCCGGTGGTGACGACGAAAATTTCCGGCAAGGTTGTCGACCCGTCGTGGACACCGCCGAAATCGATTCGTGCCGAGCACGCCGCCGATGGCGATCCGCTTCCGTCCTTCATTCCCGCGGGTCCCGATAATCCATTGGGCAAATATGCATTGCGCATGACTTTGCCGAGCTACTTGATTCATGGGACCAATAAACAATACGGCGTCGGTATGCAGGTTACGCATGGTTGCATGCGTTTGTATGCTGACGATATCGAGCGGCTCTATCGCGAGGTACCGATCGGCACAACGGTGCGTATCGTGAACCAGACCTATAAGGCCGGTTGGCATCGCGGGCAGTTGTATCTGGAAGTGCATCCGGCATTGGACGGCGCGTCGGTCGCCAGTCAGCGCGATAAAACGCCAATGATTCAGGCACTAACCAGCGCGACAAAAAATGTGGCAGATTATCCGGTCGATTGGCAGCAGGTCGATGTGATCGATATGGAGCGCAGCGGGTTACCGGCAGCGGTTGGCCCGGTTTTAAGTCCGGCTACGGCGAGCCAGTGAGGCATTTGCATTACGGAACTGGACGCTCAGTGCTGGCGCACTGGTTAAGCCCCTCCTTTTTAAAAGCGGATTCCTGAAAAAACAAAACCCGGTACCCTTGCGGGTACCGGGTTGATCGTGCAACTAGTAAATGCTTATTTATGCATCGACTTTTTGAACGCGCGATCGATCTTGGTGTTCGCTTCGTCAGCTGCAGTTTTAGCTTCGTTAGCGGTTTGCAGTGCCTGGTTAGCGGTCGATTGAGCAGCATCGGCCGATTTTTGCGCAGCGGCAGCGGCAGCTTTCGCTTCGCCGGCAGATTTTTGTGCAGCAGCAGCAGTTGCATTGGCTTCATCTACCGACTTCTGGCTAACGCAACCAGCAGACAGAGCGATAAATACTGCAAACGGGACAACTTTCAACAGGTTCTTGTTCATCATCGTGACTCCTTGTGGGGGTTCTTAAATATACCTAACAACCAATATAGAACAGATTAAAAATCCTGCCCTCGCCCAAGGACGAGGATAACCTATACATTACCATTACTTGCGTGTGTATTTCCAGCTAGTTAATAAAGATTTTGATCTAAGCTATCATTCGTGGGCTACACACTCTGTGCTTGGCGCCACAAATGCCGACGGTCGATTTGCGCAGCCCTTTCGCCAAGCTATTCTTGCTGAATACGAGGGGCTTTTACAGAGACTCTTAGTTAGTGGTGTTATGTGTTATCGGGGGCCTCAAGGCGGCACTCGATCGATTCAAGCACCTAATGATTTTGTTGGGGTACATGGCTACAAAGATGAAGAAGATCGTTATGTTGGTGGCGCTATGTATCGCACCTATGCTCCAAGCCCTCGAAAAAGCTGAAATGGTGCTGGTTAAGAAGTCCGAGGGCAAACTGTTTTTGATCAGTAATGGCAAGCCGTTTCGAGAGTTTAGGGTGGCGCTCGGGCCTCGGCCGCGCGGCCCCAAATTAGTGTACGGCGACGAGCGTACGCCCGAGGGGGAATATACGCTCGACCGAAAAAACGAGAACAGCGCTTTCTATAAATCGATTCACATTTCGTATCCGAACGAATTTGACCGCGAGCGCGCCGAGAAAATGGGCAGTGATCCAGGTGGCGCCATCATGATTCACGGTCAGCCGAAGCAAAAACAATGGCCGGAAGAGCTGGCGCAAACGTTTAACTGGACCAATGGTTGTATCGCCGTCACCGACGGTCAGATGGATGAAATTTGGGATTCGGTGGATGTCGGCACGCCGATTAAGATTCAGCCTTAAGCGGCGCGCCGTATTTCGGCAGGGTGGGCTAGCGCTCTAACAGTTTGAGTTTGTCCGGCACGCCATCCCATTCCTCGGCGTCCGCCGGCGACTCTTTCTTCTCGGTAATGTTTGGCCAAATCTCCGCCAGTTCGGCGTTTAATTCGAGAAACTGCTGTTGGTTTTCCGGCAGTTCATCCTCGGAGAAAATTGCATCTACGGGGCACTCAGGCTCGCACAACGCACAGTCGATACATTCGTCGGGATGGATCACGAGGAAGTTGGGGCCTTCGTAGAAACAGTCGACCGGACACACCTCCACGCAATCCGTATGTTTGCATTTAATGCAGTTTTCGCCGACTACAAAGGTCATTTCAGCAGGCCTCTCGGAGGGGGTGAGTTTTGAATTGGCGCGCAGTTTATCACTTTGAAATCACTCCACCAAACCTTTCAGTTCATAGAGTAGCTCCAATGCTTGGCGCGCGTTTAAATTGTCGGGATCGATCTCGCGAACACGCTCGACCAGCGGATGCGTTGCGGCGGCGACGAATAAGTCGGGTTGCAGCGGCGCGCTGAGCGATGTGGTGCCGACCGCCGGGCCGGCGCCGCTTTCGAGTTCCGTTAATTTTCGTTTCGCGGCAGCGATCACGGCGGTGGGAATGCCGGCCAGCTTCGCTACCTGCAAACCATAGCTACGGCTGGCTGGGCCTTCCTGAATACTGTGCAGAAAGACGATGTGATCATTGTATTCGGTGGCGTCGAGATGCACGTTGACCGCCTGCGAGAAGCTGTCGGGCAGTTGAGTGAGTTCGAAATAATGGGTGGCGAACAGCGTAAACGCCCGCACTTGGCGCACCAGGTGGATGGCGGCAGCCCAAGCCAGCGAAAGGCCGTCGAAGGTGCTGGTGCCGCGCCCGATCTCATCCATCAATACTAAGCTGCGGGCGGTGGCATTGTGCAAGATATTGGCGGTTTCGGTCATCTCGACCATGAATGTCGAGCGTCCGCCCGCCAAATCGTCCGATGAGCCGATGCGCGTGAAAATCTGATCGACGATACCGATGCGAGCCGCTTTCGCCGGTACGAAACTGCCGATATGCGCCAGTAAGACGATCAATGCTGTCTGCCGCATATACGTTGATTTACCGCCCATGTTCGGGCCGGTCACGATCAACATGCGGCGCTCGCTATCAAAGCGCACATCGTTGGGGATAAACGGCGCGTCCAACACCTGTTCGACGACGGGGTGACGCCCCTCGCGAATATCGATGATTTCATCTTCGATCAGTTCGGGCTGGCACAAATTAAGCGCCTCGGCACGCTCCGCGAGCGTCGCTACGACATCGAGCTCGGCGATCGCGGCGGCGCTGTCCTGCAGCTCCAGCAGCTCCGCATTTAACGATTCGATGAGTTCGTCGTAGAGGAACTTTTCGCGCGCTAAAGCGCGGCTCTTGGCCGACAATGCTTTATCTTCAAAGGTTTTCAATTCCGGCGTAATAAAGCGCTCGGCGTTTTTTAGGGTTTGGCGCCGAATATAATCGACAGGCGCATGCTCGGCCTGGCCGCGGCTGATTTCGATGTAATAGCCGTGCACGCGGTTGTAGCCCACTTTCAACGTGCTTATGCCGGTGCGAGCGCGCTCGCGCGTCTCCAGGTCCACCAGATAATCGCCGGCATTAGTGCTGAGCCCACGCAACTCATCGAGCTCCGCGTCGTAGCCGGCGGCGATTACGCCGCCATCGCGAATCACCATCGGCGGGTTGTCGTCGATGGCACGGGCCAACAATGCAGCTAAATGCGGAAACTCACCGATCTGTGCACGCAAGCGTTCGACTAACGGCGCCTCGATCGCGCAGCAGACTGTTTGTAGCGCGGGCAGGCTGGCCAGAGAGGTTTGCAGGCGGGTTAAATCGCGCGGTCGCGCCGAGCGCAATGCCACGCGCGCGAGAATCCGCTCGACATCGCCGATCGGCTGCAGCGCCGTACGTACCGCATCGAAGCGGTAGTCCAGGAGCAACGCTTTGATGGCTTGTTGACGCTGCTCCAAAATTTCGCGATTGCACAGCGGTCGATTCAGCCAGCGACGCAGTAGGCGCGAGCCCATGGCGCTGCGTGTTTTATCCAGTACCCACATCAGCGTATGTTCGACGCCGCCGTTGAGATTGATATCGAGTTCCAGATTGCGCCGCGTCGCCGCGTCCATGATGACGCTATCTTCGCGCCGCTCGTGGGCGATCGAGCGAATATGCGGCATGGCGGTGCGCTGTGTCTCGCGCGCGTAATTCAACAGACAGCCCGCCGCAGGGATCGCCACCAGCAGATGCGCGCAGCCGAATCCCTGTAGATCGTGCGTATTGAATTGTTGCGTTAATAAACGCTGCGCGGTGTCGATTTCAAACTCCCACACCGGGCGGCGTCGCACCCCGTTGCGCGCGAGAATTTCCGGACGGTCGATGCCGTCCTCGAGCAGTAATTCGGCCGGCGCCAAGCGCTGTAATTCGGCCAGCGTCGCCTCGATCCCATCGACCTCGAATACCGTAAAGCGACCGCTACCGATATCGAGCGTGGCAAAGCCGTAGCGGTTCTGATTGCGATGCAATGCCACCAGTAAATTATCGCGGCGCTCGTCGAGCAGCGCCTCGTCGCTGACTGTGCCGGGAGTGACTACGCGCACTACTTTGCGTTCCACCGGGCCCTTGCTGGTCTCCGGATCGCCGATTTGTTCGGCGATGGCCACCGATTGA
>DATIED010000243.1:0-13328 GCA_035455965.1 Spongiibacteraceae bacterium | reverse complement strand
CATTACGCCGCTGCTCCGGCGTGACACTGTTACGGAGCAGAGCGTTCATTACTGCAACCCTTCACAACTCGCCAACTGCAGATCGGCGATCATATTTTTGATCAGCGCTAGTTCCTGCTCGCTGGCGGGCAGGCGTGGCTTGCGCGGATAACCGCCGGGCAGACCGAGTATATTCAACGCCGCCTTGGTGCAACCGACGCCGCCGAGTGCGCGCTGACGGGTGAATAAACGCAGCACGCGATCGAATGCGGCATGCGCCTCGGCGTAGCGTTGCGCGGCGAAATGCTCGACGATCGACTGGCACAGCTTCGGCACCAGATTCGCCTCCGACGACAGGAAACCATTGGCGCCGAGAATCAATGCATCGATGGCCTGCATCGGTCCGCCAACGTGAATTTCAACTTTGTCGCCGACCGTATCGAGCAAACGCACCAACTGCGTGATATCGGGCGTGCTGAGGTTGATGCCGACGATATGCGGATAATCTTTTATCAAATCCGACAGCAAATCCTGCGATGCGAAATAGCCGACCGACAAATGCGTCGACAACACCAGCTTTAAATCGATCGCTTCGCAGATTTCGCGGAAGTACGCTTCCAAAGCCTTAGGCGTCGGTTGATTGCCATGCCCCTGATCGAGCGAATAAATCTGCATGGTATCGAAGCCGGCGTCTTTAACCAGGCGCGCGTATTCCAGCATTTCCACGGCGGTGCGCGGCTCGCGCCCCATCGCCCGCACTTCGACTTTACCCTTCAATTCTTCAGCGGCAATTTCCAGCACGCGCTGCTGCTCGGCCATCGTCAATGTAAATGCTTCGCCACTGCCGCCGCCGCCGACATAGACGCCGATACCGGCCTCAGCCATGCGCCGCAGATGGCCACGAAAAGCCTGTTCGTCCAGCGCTTGATTGCTGTCGAACGGTGTAATGCTGATAGCGTACGTACTTAATTTTTTCATCTTTATATTAATCCCGAATCGCTGCACGCGTAGTCAGCGGAACCAATAAAATACGCCGGACTGTTCAACAGCCCGGCGCGGGATTTAAAACCTAACTACTAAAATGCAATTGCTAAGATCCAACTACTAAAACCTATCTGCCAAAACCCTTACTTACCGAAACCCCTACTTACCGAAACCATAGAGGCGCATCGCGTTGCCGCACAGGATCGCATACTGGTCTTCCGGAGCGACACCGCCCATCGACGCCTGAATGGTTTTCCACGACAGCGGCCAATCGGCGCTGATATGCGGATAGTCCGAGCACCACAACATGTTTTTAACGCCGATATCGACGCGGTTGCGAATGCCGAACGTGTCGGTCATGTAGGTGTAATTGAAATGCTTGTTGAAATATTCGCTGGGCTTGCCGCGCAGTTTGATATCGGGGCGAGTCGGCACGATGCGGTGGTAGTTGTTGTCCACCTGCTCCTTAACATACGGCACCCAGCCGCAATCGGTTTCCGCGAATACCACTTGCAGCGTCGGGAAGCGATCGAAAATACCGGCAAATACCATTTGCACCATGCGGTTCGGCGCATCGAAGAAGCGGCCCCAGCCCGGCAGTGCGGCTTTATGCACGCCCGGCATGATATTGGACATGGCGACGTGAATGTTCAGCGACATGCCGGCCTCGGCGAGACGCGCATATACGGCGTCGTCTTCCGGCTGCGGCGCCAGCGTGCCGTTCGGATAACAACCCATGGTAAAACCGCGAATACCGGGCTTGCCCAACATGCGATCGATTTCCGCAACGGCCATTTCGACGCCGTGGTTCGGAATCACCGGCAGACCGGCGAAACGGGTCGGCGCATACGCGACGAACTCCGCCATCCAATCGTTCCAGGCGCGCACCATCGCCAAATGCAATTCAACATCTTTCTGCGCGAACATCGCCAGCGACAGGCGCGGCGTCGGATATAAAACTTCGGCATCGACGCCGTCGGCATCCATCTCGTCGAGACGCGCTTGCGGGTCGTAGCCGCCGCGGCGAATTTCATCGAACTTGCACCAGGCGCCTTGTTTATCGGCGGGCAGACCGGCACAGGCGTTCATACCGAACGAGATCGGCTCGGAGACGCCGTCGAGAATCCAGCCATCGCCGCCTTTGTCCGGTACATATTCGATACGCGGCGCGCGGTCGCGAAATTTTTTGTCGACGCGGCTGGTGAACAAATCGCCTGGCTCGACAAAGTGTCCATCGGCGTTAATTAAACGATAGTCTTCTGCTTTGCGGATTTTTTGATTTTGCATGACGGATTTCCTGCTGAGACGCTGACCGGTTTGACGAAAGTGGTTAACGCATTTGATAAAAAGATGACCGACGAAATTAACTGTCTGTTAAATTCTGTTACGACCACGGGCCGTTATGGGGCCGTGTCGAATGGATGTCGTCATACTAGATAATCAACCACCATTAACTAAATTTATTTTCCTTATGGGTTGACATTGTTGTGGTCAATATCTGTGGCCGCCGATAAGCCCCCGAAAATACAGCGATTTCTGCCGCGAATTGCAGCGATAAATGAATTATTGGCAGTGCGAATACCCGCCTATTTCGATAATAAATTTTAATGATGCCGTAGCGATCTCTAGGCTGTGCCACTCCGCGCTCCAAGCCTAAAAACAGGGCCTGCAAACCCAGCCCAAAACCAAGCCCGCGAATCAGGCCCGTACCCTAGGCCGTGGCCGCACGGAAAATTCGGTATATAAATAGAGAGAGAGTAGAGAAAGTTATGGCTGCCCACGTTATCGATGCCCGCAAGCTGGCGACTTACCTCGAGTGTCATATCGATGGCTTTAAGGGTCCGTTAACCGTCGAACAATTCGCCGGCGGGCAATCCAATCCCACCTATAAGTTGCGCGCCGCATCAGGCACCTACGTATTGCGCAGCAAACCATTAGGCGTACTGCTGAAATCGGCGCATGCGGTGGACCGCGAATTTCGCGTCGTCAAGGCGCTGGCGGATAGCGAGGTGCCGGTCGCCACGGCTTACCATCTGTGTAGCGACGACAGCGTAATCGGCAGCATGTTTTACGTGATGAGTTTTGCCGCCGGCCGCAATTTCTGGGACGCGGCGCTGCCGGAGTTGACGCGCGAACAGCGCCCGGCGATTTACGACACCATTAATAACACCCTGGCTGCCCTGCACAATATCGATATCCAGGCGGTGGGACTCGGCGATTTTGGCAAACCGGGCAATTATTTCGAGCGCCAGATCGGTCGCTGGCAACAGCAATACCGTGCCGCCGAAACCGAAACTATTCCGAGCATGGAAGAGCTGATGGCCTGGCTGCCCGCCAATCTGCCCGCCGACGATGGTCGCGTCAGTCTGATCCACGGCGATTTCCGCATCGACAATATGATTTTTGATCCGCAGCAGCCGCGCGTGATCGCGCTGCTCGATTGGGAGCTGGCTACGCTCGGCCACCCCCTTGCCGATCTCGCCTACTACTGCATGTGGCTGCGTCTGCCGAAGCTGGGTGCGGTAAAAGGTCTGGCTGGCGAAGACATCGTTGCGCTAAATATTCCGAGTGAACAAAAATTCGTCGAAGACTATTGCCGGCGCACCGGCATCACTCGCATCGATAATTGGAATTTTTATCTCGCGTTTAGTTTCTTTAAAATGACGGCAATCGTGCAGGGCATTCTGAAGCGCGCGCTGGAAGGCAATGCCTCGAATAGCAGCGCGCTCGAAGTGGGGCGCATGGCGGGTTCGTTATCGACGATGGCGATGGCGTTGCTCGAGCGAGATAAATAGTAACGACTAGAAAGTGAAGCCATGCGAATTAGCAATGGAGCGTGGTGCAGTGGCATAGCGCCTTACCGGGAACGCCTTACAGCAAACATCCATGTTCGGCTCGGGCGCGGCCCTTGTGCCCGGAGAGAAATTTTGCACTCTCATTACCATTTTCTGGATCAAAACCCGGAACCTCTTTGGCTAATCCTTTTTCTGACTTTATTCGATTTACAAGAAAATCAAAATTCATATATTGTCGATCCTTCAAGAATGTCGGGAAAAGCCGGGCTACTGCAATCTACCCCTGTTTCCCTCACCTGCGCGAGACGATATATAGACCCGCTACGATCAGCACGCAGCCGGCCACAACTCGCAGCGTAATTTGTTCGCGCAGAATAAACCACGCGAGAAAAACAGCGACCACGAAACTGCCTTTATCGATAAGCGCGACCGTCGACACTTCGCCATCCTTTAACGCCTTGTAGTAAAACACCCACGAGATCGCCGTTGTAACTCCTGATAGCGCCAGCCAGGCAATATTGTGCAACGTAATAGCGCCAAGCTCCTGCCTTGGAACCACGACCAAGGAAAACAACAAAACCAGAACGAATACAAAGCTGGTGCGGATGGCAAGGCCCAGATCGCTGGAGATGCCGGCGAGACCCAGTTTGGCAATGACCGAAGTAAAGCCGGCGAAGATCATCGAGATAATTGCGTATAGAACCCACTTTTCCATATGTAACTTTTCCTTATGGATTTCGGAAAAATTATTGCTCTGGCAATAAGAAATGGCTGTTCGCCATGGCGATCGGCCAGGAGCGGTACCATCGAGACAGCGAACTTGCGGATCGCTCGTCCGCGCGGCAGTCATTTTAGCGTTATGCGCGACGCGAGCATAAGTGTTGGGAATTTAACCAGCCGCTTTGCTACTATGGCTAACTGTCTTTCCCCTCGCGATTTTCCGCAATTACTTTCAGTGACAACGTGTATGGCCGCCATTAAATTCGATATTGCCAAAATATTTGCCCGGTTGCCGCAATTTCTGACACAGGCGGAATTTGTCTCGATCGAGCTCGGGGCCGGGCGCGGCAATATTCATATCGACGGCAGAAGCTGCGCATCGGCAATTTCGCTATGGGCGAACGGTCATTGCGAGGTTGCCTTGCTGGCGCTTAGCAGCGGGGAAACTATTCCCCAGCAACAGAGAACCGAGCAACAGCGAGCCCAGCAGAAGAAAGCCGAACAAAAGGGTGCCGAGCAGCATACCGAGCACTACGAATTCGAGAGCGAGATAGCCGCTGTTGAAACCATCACTCAGGCGTTGAAAGCCGCGCTGGAATACGCTTGAGAGCCTGCCCGGCATCGATCCCAAGCTAAACAGAAATTAATCTGGCTTTAGTTCCCAAGCGGACGGCCCAAGCCTATAGTAAGCCGGCTGGCGAATTGCTGTGCCGAGCGCCTCTATCATAATAAGCGGAACTCTTACCTAGCGAGACTCATAGTTATCGGGGGAAGCATGCCGGTCGCCACCAAATATACGTTCTGCCGAATCTGCGAAGCGACTTGCGGCCTCGAAGTCGACGTCGATGTCGAAAACAATCGCGTGCTGGAGATTCGGCCCGACAAACAGCACGTGGTCAGTAAGGGTTATTCGTGCGTCAAAGGCATTCACTTCGATGCCATTCAACACAGCCCCGATCGCATCACGACACCGCAGAAGCGGGTCGGTACTACCTGGCACAGTATCAGCTGGGAACAAGCGCTGAGCGAGATCGGTGCGCGCATTCGCGAGCTGATCGATCGCAACGGCGCGCAGGCAATGGCGCATCTGGTCGGTTCGGCCGGCGGCGCCAATGTGCTGGCCCCGCTATATCGCAATGCTTTTTATAAAGCACTCGGCTCGCGCCGCCTGTTCGGCACCGGCACCTGCGATACCACCAATAAGTTTCGTGTCTGCGAGGATATGTACGGCTCGCCGTTTCAGCTCAGCTATCCCGATATCGATCGCACCGAATTTGTAATGATCCTGGGCGGCAATCCAGTGGTATCCGGCACTACGCTGTTTCACCTGCCGCAATCCGTGCAGCGTTTAAAAGGTATCGTCAAGCGTGGCGGTCGCGCGGTGTTTATCAATCCGCGCCGTATCGAAACCGCGCAGGCCGGCGAGCACTTCTTTATTCGGCCCGACACCGATGTATTTTTCCTGGCGGAATTTTGTAACGAATTGATTATCAGCGGCGGCGTAGATAGCGAGCGCGTCGCTAAATTTATGAAAGGTTATCCCGAACTGGAGGCGATCGTTGCCGAGTGGTCCGCCGAGAAACAAGCTGCGGTAACCGGCATCGACGCGGCGACGCTGCGCGATTTACTGGCCAGCTTTCGCAAAGCCTCTGCAGCGACGGGCGGCGGCGCCGGTCTGTATATGGCGACCGGCGTCAATCAGGGTCGCAGCGGCACACTGTGCTTCTGGCTGCTCGAATGCATCAATGCGATCTCCGGCAATCTCGATCGCGCCGGCGGCATGCTGATGGGCAAGGGCATCGTCGATATGGCGGGGCAAGTTAAAAAAGCCGGCGATGTCACACTGCGCTACGATCGCGAGGACGGCTTGCCGAGCGTAGTCGGCCTGCAGCCCTCGGGCATGCTGGCACCGGATATCGAACAGGGCCGCATCAAGGGCATGATCGTCGAAGCCAGCAATCCATTGCTCGCCTGCAGCAACCCGGATGGCCGGCTCGATCGCGCGTTTGAAAAACTGGAATTGCTGGTCTGTATCGATCTGTTCCGCAACGAGGTCGGCAATCTCGCGCATTATATTTTGCCGGCGCCGACCTGGCTCGAGCGCGATGAAATTCCTTACGCGCTGCAAAGTTTTATGGCCTGTACGCCAGTGCCGTATATGACCTACAGCGATGCCGTATTGAAAGAGCCGGACGGCGTGCGCCACGAGTGGTGGATTTACAGCCGGCTCGCCGAAGCGGCCGGCGTAACCATGTTCGGCAAACGCTGGCTGGCGACTTTGTTGAAATTGAATACGCGGCTCGCGTACTCGAGCAAACCCTGGCAGCGCAAGCTCGCGCTGACGCCGAAGAAAATGATCAGCGGCATGCTTAAACAAGCCGGCCTGCCCGATGCGGATACTTTCGTGCGCGAACATACGCACGGCATTCTGATGGCGGAAAATCGCGGCGGCAATTATCTCGGCAGCGAACGTGTGTTGACCGACGATGGCCGGGTCGATTTAGCACCCCAGGAATATGTCGCTACCTTCAAAGCAAAAATCGATTTCCTGTATGCCGACGAGCTCGCCAATCGCGATGCATTTAAATTGATCGGTAAACGCGAAATCAAACGCATCAACTCGGCCTCCGCGAATGTGCCGCGCCTGGTTAAAGACACCACCAACTATGCCTACGTCAATCCGCAGGACGCCGAGGAGTTGGGTATCGGCAACGGCGAGATGCTGACGGTGAGTTCGGCATTCGGCGTGGTCGAGGTGCCGATCAAACTCAGCGATGAAATGATGCGCCGCACGGTGGCGATTCCACAGTGCTGGGGCCATAAAAACGCCGACGGTCTGCGCCACGCGCAGCAGCACCCCGGCATCAATTCCAATTATCTGGCCGGCGACGGTGCCGACAATGTCGAAGCGCTCTCGGGCATGTCGCACCTTTCCGGGATTATCGTTGAACTGCGTAAAACCGCGACTGGCGATCAGCCGGTGAGCTGACAATAATTTTTCGACACTCCAAAAAACAATAAAGGGGTAGGTATGTCTTTTTTTGCGAATAAAACCGCCATCGTATCCGGCGCGGCGTCGGGGCTCGGCAAGGTCATGTGCGAAGAATTCGCGCGACGCGGTGGCATTGCGATCGTCACCGGGTTGACGCAAGAGGAAGTGCAAGCGACCGCCGATGCGATCGTACAGGCTGGCGGCAAGGCGATCGCATTGCAGATGGATATTCGCAAGCGCGAAAATATTCAGGCCGCGATCGATACGGTGGTCGCGCAGTACGGCAAACTCGATTACTTTTTTAATATCGCTGGCGTCGCCTACATTGGCGAATTCGACGGCGCCGAGGATGGCATGATCGAAAATATCATGCAGACCAATGCCGTTGGGCCGGTATTCGGCTCGCTATATGCGTACAAGCAAATGAAGAAGCAGGGCAGCGGCCACATTATCAACGTGTCGTCGATGGCCGGTATCGTGCCGACGCCTGGCATCGCCGTATACGCAGCGACCAAGCATGCGGTGGTCGGCTTATCGACTTCGCTGCGCTACGAAGCCGATAAATTCGGCGTCAAAGTCAGCGTCGTGTGCATGGGCCTGGTGAAATCGGAAATGCTGGTGCGCGCCAGGATTCAAGGTATGAGCGCATCGACTTTCGAGGGTTTGTCCGGTTTCGCGCCGTGGGAAACCATTCGCGCCGTCAATTATATTCTGCGCGGCGCCGAGAATAACGACGCTTACATCGTGATGCCGTTTTACGTACGCATATTCTGGTGGATTCAGCGCTTCTCACCACGTTTATTCGCCAAGCTCGCCAGTGCCAGCATGACGAATATCCGCAACGTCGCCAAACCTTGAAGCGGCTTTATCCGCGCATCTCTTTTTAAAATGTAAGAACAACGAAGTGTTGTTAAAGACAGCGATGCGGTTCGGCAAATGTAGCCGGTTGAACATTTTATAATTAAATAATTTTGCGCTCGCGCCTCGTTCGCGGGCAGCGTACAGGAGATAGCGATGAAAGCATGGCAGGTCACCGCGGCGGGCGAACCCTCGCAGGTTATGTCGCAGACCGACAAAGAACTCGGCGAAGTCGGTCCTGGCGAGTTACATATTAAAGTGGCGGCGAGCGCGATCGGCTTTCCCGATGTATTGATGTGCCGCGGCACCTATCCGTTGACGCCGCAATTGCCGTTCACCCCCGGCCAGGAATTCGTCGGCACCGTGACCGAGGCCGGACCTGGCACCACGCTACCGGTCGGCACGCGCGTGATGGGCGTGTCGGCATTTATGATGGGGCAGGGCGCATTCGCCGAGCAATGCAAAACCTACGAGCAAATGATTTTTCCAGTGACCACCGCCATTGACGATGCGGACGCGGCGGCATTTACGATCGCGTATCACACCGCTTATATCGGTCTGGTGCGGCGCGCCAAATTAATTGCCGGTGAAACCGTATTGGTACACGGCGGCGCCGGCGGCACCGGCTTCGCCGCAATTCAATTAGCGAAAGCATTAGGCGCGAAAGTTATCGCCACCGCCGGCGGTGCCAAAAAAGTCGCGCTGTGCCGCGAACTGGGTGCGGATGTCGCGATCGATTACAGCAGTACCGATTTTTCCGCCGCGGTTAACAAGGAAACCGGCGGACGCGGCGTCGATGTGGTGTTTGATCCAGTCGGCGGCGAAATATTCGAAAACTCGATCAACTGCCTCGCGCACGAAGGCCGTTTATTGCCGATCGGTTTCGCCTGCGGTCGCTGGGGCGAAATCTCGCCGGCATTATTGGTATTTAAAAATGCTTCGATCGTCGGCACCATCGCCGGCGGCTTCGATCGCGAGTATATGTTATCGATGCACAACGAATTACTGTCGCTGTACAGCAGCGGCAAAATCAAAGTCGCCATCGATAGCAAGATCGGCTTTGCGGGAATTCGCGACAGCATGCAGGCATTGGCGGATCGCAAGGTATTGGGGCGGGTAGTCGCGGTGTATTAAACACTGCCGCTGCCGGGATTTTAGTGCGCTGCTACCACGAAACCGCAGCGCTAATTCCAGCAAATACATTCCGCCCCGGCACCGGCTCGAAATAGCGCGCACTACTTTCGTTGACGATCACCGAGCCGGCATATTCGCGGTCGGTGAGATTATCGACGCGAATAAATTCCTGCAGGTGCCATTGTTGCAGCTGCTGCGCGAAACCGCCGCGCCAGTTCAGCGCGGTGTAGGCCGGCGCGGCGTCGCTGTTTAAATCGTTGACGTACATTTTTGTTTCGCGGTGCACTTCGAACGCGGTGGAAAAACCGCTCGGCTGATGTTGCCACGACAACTCTCCGAATAACACACTGAGCGGCACGCCGGGAATGCGATTGCCTGCGCTCACCGATTGCGAGGTCGTACACGGCGAGCCGGGGCAGGTTATGAAATCCGCGGCGTATTTGGCACGCAGCACTGTGTACGCCAGCGACAGGCCGATACCATTTTGCCAGTGACCGTCGAAGCTCGTCTCGATGCCATCGCGCTGCGTTTTGCCGACATTTTGATACACCGAGCGGCCGCTGGCATTGGCCGCCACTGCCAGCTCGTCGTGGGTGATGACGTGAAATACGGCGATATTGGCAGTGTATATTTCATCGAAGCGCGCCTTGGCGCCGGCCTCAAAGTGCTCGCTGCGGCTCGGATTTAAATCCAGATTCAACCCGCTGTTGGCACCGCTGGTGCTTTTGTATGCGAGTTCGTTCAAGGTCGGCGTTTCAAAACCCTTGCCGTAATCCGCGTAGAAATGTAGAGCATCGCTAAAGCGGTAGGTTATGCCAAGCACCGGCGTGGTGGCGTTGTATTCTGCGCTGCCGCTGTCGTCGCTATTGCCGGGCACGATGTAGTGATCGCGCGATTTAACCGGCACGCGACTATTGCGCACACCGGCGATCAACAACCATGCATCGCTCGGCTCCCATTGCAATTGCGCGTATTGATCGAAGTTGTAGACGCGGTTGCTTTCGTCTCTGCGCATTTGGCCAACAATGCCGAGCGAGCTGCCGATAAAATTTTGATAACCGTGGCGCGCCTCGCTGAGGGTGTCGTAGCTGAAGCCGGTGGTAAATTCGGTAGGCCCGTCAAGCAAGCTGCCGCGATGCGTCCAATGCCAATCGCTGCCCCAGTAGTGACGTTGCAAATCGATCACCCCACCGGCGCTTGCCGGAGAACTCTGCGCTGCGGCTGTGAGCGCCTGAAACTGCATAGTGCTGCGCTGGCCGCCATAAATAATCACCGCGAGACTGTCATCGTTGGTCAGCTGGCGTTGATAGCTGGCCCCCAGTTGTTGTTGGCGCACCGATTTGCGCGTGTTGTAGGTTTCCGCATTCAGGCCAGCCTGGCGCGGATCGTCTTCGAATTGCGCACGTGTCAAGCCCAACGCATCCTGCGCCTCCGGCATATCGACGGCATTGGCGATTATTTTGAGCTGCGAGACATCGTCGAGCGCGATGTTCAATTTCGAATTTAAATTAGTTCGGCGCACCGCGCTGTGATCGCGGTAACCGTCGGTGTCGAAATTGGTAAGCGCGGCGACATAGTTATAGCGATCGTGCGCGCCGGATAACTTTAGCGCCTCGCGTTGCGTGCCATAGCTGCCGATACCAAAATCCGCGTCGATATAATCGCCCGGCTTGCCATCCTCGCTGAATACCGATATCACGCCGCCGGAAGAGTTGCCATACAGCGCCGAAAATGGCCCGCGCAATACTTCGATGCGCGCCGCCGAACCTAAATCGACATGCGAGAGCTGGCCTTGGCCATCGGGCATCGTCGCCGGAATGCCATCGACATAGATACGCACGCCGCGCACGCCGAAAGTCGAACGCGCACCGAAGCCACGCGCCGAAATTTGCAGATCCTGCGCGTAGTTCTGGCGATTGTGCGCAACGATGCCAGGCACGCGCACCAGCGATTCGGACATATTCACCCGCATTTGCCCATCGCTGATCCGATTCTGCGTGAGCGTCGCGATGGCGATCGGCAAATCGAAATCATCCTGCGGAGTGCGCGTTGCAGTGACGACCACCTCGGAGCGCAGCGGACCTTCTCCATACGCACCCCCGGAGAGCGCGGCAATAGCGGTAGAAATCAAGACAGTGAGGAGCGAGCGCCGACCAGGCGTGGAACTGGTGTACATAACGATGGAGGCTCTTATTAAACGCAGCCGCGCACTATAACTCACAGCGAGAGTCGTGCGAAAATGTCGGTAAAGAGGAGAGGCGTATGGAAACCCGCTGGGAAACGAACATCGCAGATTGGTCTCCGGCAATCGATGCGGATAAGCAAAGCGAGATTGTGCTGGCGCTGGAGCAGGGCAAGATTATTTATTTGCCGCAATTAACTTTCCAACTTGCGGCGGCCGAGCAAAAATTTTTATCGCCGCGCTGGCTGGACGGCACGCGTAAAAATATTAGCCTTGAGCGCGGCGGTGTTCACGGTGCGACCGGTACAGCAGAAGAGCTAGGTGAATTGACCTCGATGATCGAGCGCTTTGCGCTGCAGGCCGAGCAATTCGTGCGTTTGTTATTTCCTCAATATGCTTCGGCCATGTATTTGGCGCGCACCAGCTTTCGACCGGCAGCAGTGGAAAACCGCGCTATTTCCTGGCGCAAAGACGATTCGCGCCTGCATGTCGATGCGTTTCCCTCCCGTCCCAATTATGGCGAGCGCATCCTGCGTGTATTTTCGAATGTGAATCCGCACGGCGAACCACGCACGTGGCGTGCTGGCGAACCTTTTAAAAGTGCGGCACAACGCTATTTGCCATCGATCAAACGCCCACTGCCCGGCTCGGCGGGTTTATTAGCGGCGCTCGGCATCACCAAGAGTCGACGCAGCGAGTACGATCACATCATGCTGCATCTGCACGATGCGCTAAAAGCCGATATGGATTACCAACGCAGCGCACCGCAACAGCAGCTGGCGCTGGCGGCGGGCAGCACGTGGATATGCTTTACCGATCAGGTTTTGCACGCGGCGATGGGCGGTCAATATCTGCTCGAGCAAACGCTGCATTTACCGGTTGATGCGCAATATCATCCTGAATTGTCGCCGCTGCGAACACTCGAGCATTTGCGCGGGCGCGCATTGATCTAACCCGCGCTGCGATTAACTTAGCGGATCGAGCCGGTCCGTTAGTGCGCGGATTTAGCCGGCGCCAATAGCGCGAGCAATTTTTCATCGGGCGCTTCGCCGCCGAGTGGATTGAGCGCTTTAATACAGACTTGATCAGCGCCGGCGTCCCAATGCTGCTGAATGCGCCGACGAATCGCCGCTTCATCGCCCCATGCAACAATCGCATCGATGAAGCGATCCGAGCCGCCACCGCTCAAATCATCGACACTAAAACCTTGGCGCAGCCAACTGTTGCGGTAATTTTCGAGACCGAGATAAACCTCGAGCTGCGCCCGTGCCACCGCGCGCGCCTTCACCGGATCGCTTTCCAATAAAACCTTTTGCTCGGGGCACAGCCATTTGCCGGGGCCAAGAATTGCACGCGCCTGGGCGGTGTGCTCCGGGGTTACATTGTAAGGGTGCGCACCATCGGCCATATCGCGCGCCAGTGCGAGCATCTGCGGGCCCAACGCGGCCAATACAGTTTGCGGGCGCTCCGGGGGTGGCGGCGCTCCACATATGGCATTTTGCATCGAGGTCAAGTATTCGCGCATCGTAGCGATAGGTTTGCCGTATTGATGGCCGCGCACTCCGGCAACCAGCGGCGCGTGCGATACACCGATGCCGAGCAGAAAGCGCCCGCCGGATTGTTCGTTCAAAGTAATATTGGCACTGTGCATCGCCATCGCATCACGCGCATAAATATTGGCGAT
>DATIED010000242.1:0-5521 GCA_035455965.1 Spongiibacteraceae bacterium | reverse complement strand
CGGGCGATCCATGAAAATGCTGAAGCTTTCCCAGCTCATCAAAATGCCGCCCGGACGATTGGCGATAGCGGCGACCAATTTCGCGCCTTCGCTATTGGCTTTATCGACCTTGCTCATCAACTCGACCCATAACTCGGGCTGCATATTGTTTTGCGCAATGGTGAAATAAACGGTGCTGCCGGTTTGCAGGCTGATGTCGCGGTAGAAATCGATCTCGCGATCGAAGCCGCTCGGATCTTCTCCCATCAGGCCTTGCGGCACTACCTGCAGCATGTGACTGCCGCCCTCTTTAGCGGCTTGTACCAGCGCCAGCACTTCGTCTTCTTTAGCGAAGGTGCCGGGCACCGATTCGCCGCTCAGCGACATGTGCATGGCGATGCGATTGGTCGAGAATGCCAGCGCGCCGGCGGCGACCGCCTCGCGGGTCAGGTCGGCCATGCGCTTGATCTGTTCGGGAGTGGCGGGCGCGTTGATCTTGCTGTCTTTGCCGAACACGAATAAACGCAGCGCGCCGTGCGGTACCTGCGTGGCGATATTGATCGAGCGCGGTGTTTTTTCCAGCGCATCGAGATATTCGGGAAAGCTTTCCCACTCCCATTTGATGCCATCGGTCAGCGCCGTGCCGGGAATATCCTCGACGCCTTCCATCAATTCGATCAGATATTGGCGATCGCCTGCGCGCACCGGCGCAAAACCGACGCCGCAGTTGCCCATTATCGCGGTGGTCACGCCGTGATGCGCGGACGGCGCCAATACGTCGTCCCAAGTCGCCTGGCCATCGTAGTGTGTATGCAAATCGATGAAGCCGGGCGTAACGATCATGCCATCCGCGTCGATCACTTCTTTAGCGTGGAAAGGGCACACCGTATCCGGTCCGCCAACGCTTTTGATCAGGCCGTTTTCGACCACGATATCGGCTGGGCGCGGTGCTGCACCGGTGCCATCGACGAGCAGGCCGCCGCGAATGAGTAGGTCCATGTGATTGTCCTCGTGCTGAAAGGTATCGGTTATATACGGCGTTGCCTTGGCTGGAGATTAACGGCGCTACCGCATAACTCTTTAATTTTAATAATTGTTTCTAAATATAAAACGGCGCAGGTCGCCGTGTCAAAGCTCGATAAAGTCTAGCCGGCCCTGCTGCTATGCACCGCGAGACCGAGCGCGCAGCATAAGATGAGCCCGGCCAATAGAAAAGGCGCGCCCGGCAAATGCCAGCCGCGCGCGTTGCCGGCCACCGGGCTATCGATAAAAGAAGCAAATGCATGCGTGAACAAGGTTGGACCGAGCATTTGCGCGATGCCGGTCAGGCTGCTGTTGGCGCCTTGCAGGCGGCCTTGGGTCGAGGGGCCGACGCGGCGCGTCATCAAGCCCTGCACGGCGGGACCGGTGAAGCCCCAGAGCGCGGAGAAGATTATGCCGCCTAAAAATACCGGTCCGGTCGCCGCCAGACCGAAAATAACAAAGCCGATGATGCCGGTGCTCAGCCCCGTGAGTAATGCCGTGCGCTCGCCGTAGCGCGCGACGAACGGCCGCACCAGGCAGCCCTGCACCAGCGCGCTGCAGACGCCGACGCCGGCCAGGGTCAGACCGATATCGCGCTCGTTCCAGCCGTAGCGGTAACCCGCATATAGAACGAAGGTGCTGGGCAATACCACGTGCGCGAGATTGGAGAGAAACGCGACCGCGGCGAGTCCGCCCAGGCCGGTATGTTCGCGCAATAATTTCAGCGCGCCGAATGGATTGGCGCGCTTCCAGGAAAAACCGCTGCGCTTTGCCGGCGCCAGCGATTCGGGCAATACCAGCCAACCGTATAGCGCATTCAATAAACTTAAGCCGGCGGCGACCCAAAACGGCAGGTGCGTATCGATGCTGCCGAGAATGCCGCCGAGCCCCGGGCCGAGCACGAAACCCAAACCGAACGCGGCGCCCAATAATCCGAACGCGCCGGCGCGTTTATCGGCCGGCGTCACATCGGCGATGTACGCGTATGCGGTGCTGATGCTGGCGGCGGTGATGCCGGAAATGATGCGGCCGATAAACAGCCAGTGCAGATTCGGCGCCAGCGCCATCAGGATGTAATCGCAACCGAGCCCGAAATTGGAAATCAAAATCACGCGCCGCCGTCCGTAGCGATCCGACAGCGCGCCGAGCAGCGGCGAAAAAATAAATTGCATCAGCGCCCAGGCAGTGCCGAACAAACCGAAAATCAGCGCGCCATGCGCGGTATTGCCGCCGGCAAAATCCACTACTAATTTGGGCAACACCGGAATGATCATGCCGAGCGCCAGCATATCGAGCACGATGGTGATAAAGATAAAAATAACGGCGGGTTTGCGGGGGTTGGTTAGTTGCATAAATACCAATAGAAGATAATTTAGTTGCCAGTTGTGCCCACTTGCCTCCCCTATTTTTATAGGGGAGGTGGATCGCGCAGCGAGACGGAGGGGTTAGGGAGCTTCACTTGCGCAGTGCCCGCTAGTCCGCGACCCCTCCGCCCTTCGGGCACCTCCCCTACTACGCAGGGGAGGCAAGCTACTGGAGCGAATGTTCGAGGTGTGCATGGGCATACAGGCCAGTAGAGAATAATTTAGTTGTCAGTTATGTCCACTCGCCTCCCCTATTTATAGGGGAGGTGGCTCGCGCAGCGAGACGGAGGGGTTAGGGGGCCTCACTTGCGCAGTGCCCGCTAGTCCGCGACCCCTCCGCCTCACTTCATTCGGCACCTCCCCTGCGTAGTAGGCCCCAAAGGGTCTAAAGGGAGGTGGCTCGCGCAGTGAATATTAAATATTAATAGTGCGCATCGGCATCCATGCGCACTATTTCTCCCTCGATCCAGTTTTTAAGAATCTCGGTTAATTCTTTGCCATCGCGACCGGTGGTATCGATCGGCGCGCCGATCACCATTTGAATGACGCCGGGGTACTTGATGAATTTTTTCGATGGCCAATAGCGGCCGGCGTTGTGCGCCACCGGCACGATCGGTACGCCGGCTTTGCAGGCGAGCGTTGCGCCGCTGCGCGCGTAATTGCCGACCTGGCCGACCGGCGTGCGCGTGCCTTCGGGGAACATCATGATCGAGCGGCCGCGCGCCAATTGTTCCTGGCCCTGATCCATCACTGCGCGCAGCGCCTGTTTGGGGTTGCTGCGATCGATGCAGATCGGTTCGAGCATGCTCATGCCCCAGCCGAAGAACGGCACGCTGATCAATTCTTTCTTTAACACCGTGATGACTGGCGGATGCAGGATCTGCAGGATGAGCGTTTCCCAAGGGCTTTGATGTTTTGCCAGCAGCACGAATGGCCCCTCGGGCAGATTTTCACGACCGGAAATTCGCACGCTGAGGCCGCAGGTCCAACGCAGCCAGTGGAGCACCGCGCGATTCCAACTGGTCAGGTAGGCATAGCGGGTCGAGAATGGCGCCTTGCGGAGGAAGATGACGGCGGTGGTGCAGATTCCGATCAGCATCAGCGTGTAGCCGAAGTAGAAAATTGCCGCGCGGCTGCCCAGCCAGAGGGTGCGAATAGCTTTCATGTTGCTCCTGCGTTGTCGATCAATGCGTCCGCGGCTGCGGGGAGGTCGGCGTAGACGCGCAGGTCGCGCCATGTGCCGGTATCGTCGGCGGCGAGTTGGTCGCGGGTGGCGGCGCCTTTGCCGGTCAATACCAAAACCGGAATGCAGCCTTTACTGATTCCCGCTTGTAAATCGCGCTTGCTGTCGCCGATCAGCCAGGCGCCCTGCGCCGTTTGCTCGAGTTCACGTTCGATCGCATCGATCAGGCCGACTTTCGGCTTGCGGCAAGCGCAATTATCTTCCGGTGTGTGTGGGCAATAAAAAATACCGGCGATCTGGCCGCCCGCCGCTTCCACCAGTTCGTTTAAACGTTCGTGAATGGCTTCTAAATCGTCCAGTCCGAATAATCCGCGACCCAGGCCCGATTGATTGGTGGCGACCGCGACGCTAAAACCATGTTGGCTCAAGCGCGCGATCGCATCGATGCTGCCGGGCAGCGGATGCCACTCGGCCAACGATTTAACGAAGGCGTCGGAGTCTTCATTGATCACGCCATCGCGATCGAGGATTACCAGCATCGATGTTTTCCTAATTTGTAATAGTTTCTAACAGAATAAATGTTGAGTCGGTTCAGTGTTCAGTCCGTGCGTAGGTGCAGTGAAGGTAGCGCTTTCCCGGACACGCAACGACGTGCATCCGTGCACAGGCTCGGGTGTCGCCCTCCATGGCGACACACGGTCCGGGAAAGCACTACCTCCACTGCACTCTCATGTCCCGTGCCAGTTCATTTTGTTAGAGCACCTAAAGCCAACGCCGATTCCAACAAAGTAAGGAGCCAAACGAGCTATTTAGTCGCCGGCGCCAGCAGTGAAATATCCGCCACTTCCAAAAACAAATTGCGCAGCTGTGACAGCAGCGCCAGCCGATTGTTGCGCACGGCTTCGTCGTCCGTCATCACCATCACGCCATCGAAAAACGCATCGACCGCGCCACGCAGGCTCGCTAATTGCTCCAGGCCTTCGCGATATTTGCGCGCGGCGAATAATGGCTGCACGATTTTTTCCTGCGCAGCGATCTGCTTCGCCAGCTCCTGCTCGGCGGCCTCGCTGAGCAGCGCTGTCTGCGCAGCGGGCAGTGCAACAGCGCCGGCCTGCTTGGCGAGAATGTTAGAGACGCGCTTGTTGGCGCTGGCCAGTGCGCTGGCTTCGGGCAATTGGCTGAAGCGATGTACGGCTTGCACGCGTTGATTGATATCGAGCGGGCGCGATAAATTTTTTGCCGATACCGCCATGAAGATTTCCGCGGCGATATTTTCTTCCTCGAACCAGGCGCGGAAACGTTCGAGCATATACGCGAGCACGGTATCGACAAGGTCGCCTTTGTCGGCGAGCTGCGAATAGTTGCTCTGTGCCTGGACCAGACACTCGCGCAGATCGAGATCGAAACCTTTCTCGACAATCAAGCGCAATACACCCAGCGCAGCGCGACGCAGTGCAAACGGATCTTTCGAGCCGGTCGGCGGTTGGCCGATGCCGAAAATACCGACGATGGTATCGAAGCGGTCGGCCAGCGCCACAGCGGCGCCGGTCGATGTCGCCGGCAACTCATCGCCGGCAAAACGCGGCAGATAATGTTCGCGCAACGCTTCGGCCACTTCGGCGGGCTCGCCATCCTGTCTTGCATAGTAGGCGCCGGCGATACCTTGCATTTCGGCAAATTCACCCACCATATTCGATAGCAGATCGGCCTTGCTCAATTCGCCTGCTCGTTTTGCCCAATCGACATTGCCGTGAATTTTGCCGGCAATAAACGCCGCGAGCTTGGCGATACGGACAGTCTTGTCGTAAACCGTGCCGAGCTTTTCCTGAAATACCACGGTCTTTAAATGTTCGCGGCGCGTTGCCGATGGCGTTTTCAAATCGGTTTCGAAGAAAAACGCTGCGTCGCTTAAACGTGGGCGAATAACTCTTTCGTTGCCGTCGATTACTTTGGCCGGATCGGCGCTGTCGAT
>DATIED010000241.1:0-3059 GCA_035455965.1 Spongiibacteraceae bacterium | reverse complement strand
TGCAAAGCCCTGCGTAAATCCACTGCGTCGGCCTCAGGCTTGGCCAACCGCAAATTTGCCGCCAGCGTATCGGAAAATAAAAAACTCTCCTGCGGCACCACCTGCACGCGGCGGCGCAACGCGTCGAGATCGACCCGCCGCACATCGCGCCAGCCATTGCGATCGGAGCCGACCGCCACTACGCCGGAGCGCGGATCGAGCAGGCGCGGCAACAAACTCGCCAGCGTGCTTTTGCCGGCACCGGTAGTACCGACCAATGCCACCACTTCGCCGGGCTGCACGACGAACGAACAGCTCTGCAAAATATCGTTGCCACCGCCCGGTGCCGCCACCCAGACATCGCTGAATTTAATACCGAGTGCATGGCTCTTTAATGGCTCGTCGCCGCCGACAATGGTCGGCTCCGCATCGAGCAATTCCCAGATACGCGCCGCCGAAGAGCGCGCGTCGGCAAAGGTCTGCATCACGCGGCCGACGCCTTCGACGCGAAACACCAATGTATTAGCGATCAGCAGCGCGGCGACCAATTCGCCCAAATTGAGTCGACCCGCACTCACCAGCAATGCACCGTAGGCGAGTATCCAAACGTGTCCGAACGCCACCACCACCTGCGGAATCGGAATGCGCGAGGTCGAGTACGCCAGCGCAATACGCGCATGCTCGGCAAACACCGCAACCTGCTGCGAAAATTGCTCGATGCGCGAACGCTCCAGCGAAAATGCCTTGATCACGCGCACGCCGCTGATGCCTTCATTGAGATCCTGGCTGACGCGATCGTAGGCGGCGCCAACCGCGCGATCGAGCGTCACTAATGAATCGGTCTGACGCACGAAGATCGCCATGCCGGCCAGGGTCAACAACAACGGCACCACGCCGAGCGCCGGGTTGTACCAAAACAATAAGCCGACGGCCGCTATCACTACCAAGCCGGTCTCGAACACCTGACGCCAAAAAGTAATCAACGCGTCGCGCACCTTATCCGCATCGCGTGTCGTGCGGGTCACCATCTCGCCCACACCATGCCGCCAGTGATAACCGAGATCGAGACGTTGCACCTGCCGCAAAATGCGCGCGCGAATAATGGTCAGCAATTCCTGGCCTATCGCCAGCGCCAACAGACCTGCGATGTATTGCAACACGCCGCGCGCCGCCGCGATTCCGATCAATAGCAACAACCAGTGCCAGGCCACACTGAAATCGAGCGCACCGTCGGCCAATTTAACCACCGCAGTGCCGCGCTCGACATCGTGCACGGCACTGCCCACCAACCACTGCTGCCATGCGAGGCTTAAGTTGACAATGATCGACAACACTGCAGTCGCGGTAAACCGCCACGGCATCTCGCGATAAATTGCCAGGCAGCGCAGCAGCGGATAGGAATTTTTTATATCTGTAGATGACATAGGGGTACTGCTCATTTTTTTTGCGCGGACGCCACCGAATATTTATCGCGCGGCGGATTTTCTGCCGGCCGATTTTTTACCGGCATCAATCGACTCCGCTGTGCGCGGCGTCCAGTAATCTGTCAATTGCAACTCACGCAGCGCCTCTTGCAGAAAGCGCCGATCCAGTAAGTCTTCGACCGGAAAATCCTTGCGAATTAAATTCTGCGCGCGCGTAAACGCTATGGCTTCGCGGTAGTGATCGACCATGTAAGCGTCGTAGAGCGGCGACCAGCGATCCTTCCAGGCAATCGCATCGCCGGCGTAGTCGCGTTCAACCGCGCTCAGCGGCACGCCGGAGCGCGTATTGAACTGCAGAACGGCCGCGCGATTTTCTTCCTGCGCCGACCAATACGCCGCTTTGACATAGGCATTGGCGACCAACTGCGTGATCTCGGGATAGGTCTCGGCAAATTGGCGGCGCGCGAACAATTCGGCGCGCCAGGTCCAATCGGTACCCTTGGTCGACCAGATAATGCGACCGACTCCTTTATCCTCCAGCAGATATGCATCGCTGGTGGTGAATAGCGCATCGATCGAACCGGCTGCCAGCGCCGCCGCGCCGGCCTGTGCATTGGTGTTGAAGATTTTAAAATCGTTGTATTGCAATCCCTGTGCGCTGAGCAACTGGTTGAAGGCCAACTCGTATGGTCGGCCGCGCTGCACCGAAACTCGTTTACCTTTTAAATCGGCGATGGTTTTGGCCGTCGAATCGCTGCGTACGATCAAGTAGGAGTTAGCACCGCGGCCGGCTGGCACAATCAATTTAATATCGACGCCGCCAGCTTTGCCGATAATCGCCGGGAAATCACCATAGCTGGCAAAATCGGCGCTGCCGTTGACGAGGTTTTCATTGAAGATCGGCCCACCCACCGCGACCGGAACGGGTACCCATTGCAGCTCGATGCCGCGCTTTTGTAATTCCTGCGCGAGCCAGCCCTGCTGGATCACCACCGGCGATAAAGTGCCGCCGATTTCGCTTTTTCCATCGACAAACATGGCGATATTGGCAATGCGCACCGCGCGCAATTTATTTTCTTCGGCGGCGGATGCATGGTTAAAAATCGTTAGACATAGCAGCCAGAAGAGAACTTTCATGCTGCCGCGCTTATAGGTATCGCTCATTGTTCGCGCCGTACCATCGGTAATTAATAAATTTAAAAAGAGCCCTCATTAAGAGGGCCAAACCAACGTGGAGATCAAACTGATGTGGAGATGAAGGCTTTACGCTGTCTTTTTGTTTAGGTATCGATTTATTTCCGCCAGCGGCTGCGGGTCTATCCAAGCCCGCACATCGAAATCCCGGGGCAGGAAACCGCGCTGTAAGAGAAAGTTTTTGTAGGCTTCGAGGCCGGCGATCGAGCTTTCCGCCAGATCCGTGCGCTGAAATAAATGCAGATCGTTGCCGTAAGATTTTTTAACCGCCGCCTCGCTGGAACCGGTTTCGCGAGCGACATAAGCAACGGTTTCGGCAGCGTGCGCCGCCGACCAATCGCCGATCGCCACGATGCGCGCGAGGAAGCGACCAACGATATCGGGACGAGTGCGCAGCAAGGCACTATCGACGGTGATCGGGCGCGGCGCGCCGTTATTCGCGCGCACCAGTGGATCGGGATT
>DATIED010000240.1:0-2142 GCA_035455965.1 Spongiibacteraceae bacterium | reverse complement strand
TAATTAACCCAATGGAAATTATCGGGCGAGCTAACCATGGATAAACTGGCTGCTCGCTGCCGGTGCCCATTGCGTATGTCGATCGACGCTCAGTTAGTGAAGGTGCGCAGTTTCATCGATCGCATGGTGGCAGAGTTGCAGGGGCAGGCCGCTCCCGAGCAGGCGTAGCAATATTGCAAATTCGTAACAATGGCCCGGGTCGAGATGCCCTCCGGTATACTCGGTGTAGCGAAAATATTCTGTATAAAAGACTGGAGAGCGAGCCCCATGATTAAGTTGTTCGAATTCGTCGGCCGCAAGCGCGGTATGACATCGGAAGATTTTCACGCGTATTGGCGCGATCAGCATGCGGCGTTTTTTTCCGGCACGCCGGCGGTGCGCCAATTGATTCAACGCTACGAATTGAATCATCGCTTGCCGGAGGACTACGTGCGCACGCGCCACGAAACCGAGTTCAGCGGCCCGGAGTGGGATGGCGTCGCGGTGACGTGGTTCAACTCACTGGAAGATTATCGCGCGCTGCAGCGACTGCCGGAATTTATCGATTTCAGCGCGCGCGAACGCGCAGCTTTTCGCGCCGATAGCAACGTTTCCGTATTGACCCAAAACGCCACCGAAATCGTCGATCGCCCCGGTGGCCGCGCGCGCGCCGAATTGAAATTATTATGTATTCTGCGCCGCAATGCCGCCCTCGATCGGGCCACCTTTTATCCGCACTGGCAGAACAATCACGGCGGCTTGTTTCAGGATATTCCCGAACTCAACGAACCGGTATTGGGCTACGACCAAAATCACGGTATCGACATCGATGGCGCAACATACGACGGCGTCACCGAGCAGTGGTTCGAATCGCTGCCGGCATGGATCGATTCGCTCAGTGCGCCGGCCAACTACGAGCGCGTCGCGCCGGATGTCGCCTATATGCTCGATCCCAATAGCATTCAATTTATTCTGGCGGGGAAACCCACGATTGTCATCGGTGGATGACAATCGTTAGTTGTTAGTTGTTAGTTGTTAGTTGTTAGTTGTTAGAGTGTTCGATGGCGGCGAGCTTGACAGCTCGGCGACCGAATGCTCTTTTCAAAACGTTGGAAGCGCGCTCGTTTATATCGCGTGCTGGCAGAGAGCGATGATATTGAAAGAGGCTAACTGGAAAGCTGCACTCCTATTGATTCATTCAAAGAAGTTTTGAAAAGAGTATCGATCGTCGGGCTTAGTGCTAGGTTTTATTCATCCAACCGTTGGCGCGGAGCGCACACCATGAGCGAAAAATTTCGTAGCGAAAGCGATAGCTTCGGTCCGATCGATGTGCCCGCGCATGCTCTTTGGGGTGCGCAGACGCAGCGCTCGCTGCAAAATTTTAAAATCTCCAGCGAGCAGCAGGCGCCGGAATTGATTGCTGCCCTGGCGCTGATCAAGCGAGCTGCCGCCATAGTCAATCGCGATCTGGGTTTACTCGACAAGAAAAAAGCCACCGCGATCATCGCGGCGGCGGATGAAATCCTGGCGGGTAAACACACTGCCGAGTTTCCTCTGGTGGTATGGCAGACCGGCTCCGGCACGCAGACCAATATGAATCTGAACGAGGTGATCGCCAATCGCGCCAGCGAATTATTGGGCGGTGGCCGCGGCGCGCAACGGCTGATTCATCCCAACGACGAAGTCAATCTCGGCCAGTCGTCGAACGATGTATTTCCCACCGCGATGCATATCGCTGCCGCGCTCGGCATCGAGCGGGGGTTGAGCGGCGCGCTGACGGTGTTGCGCGATACCCTGCAGCAAAAATCCCAACGTTTCGCCGCTATCGTTAAAATCGGCCGCACGCATTTGCAGGATGCCACGCCGTTGACATTGGGGCAGGAGTTTTCCGGCTATGTCGCGCAATTGAATCGCAGCATCGAGCGCGCGCAGGCGACGCTGCCGCAGTTGTACGAATTGGCGCTGGGCGGCACGGCGGTCGGCACCGGTTTAAATGCGCATCCCGAGTTCGCGGTGCGCGTGGCGGCGGAGATTGCGCAATACACCGGCTGCGCGTTTGTCACCGCGCCGAATAAATTCGAAGTGATGGCGGCGGCCGATGCGTTGGTGTATGCGCACGGCGCGTTAAAAACCATCGCCGCCAGTCTGATGAAAATCGCCAAC
>DATIED010000239.1:0-5050 GCA_035455965.1 Spongiibacteraceae bacterium | reverse complement strand
AATTCTCGCCGCGCAGCATCGCCGAAATGGGCTTGATGCTGTACTGCGCGAACGAAGGTCATCTGAAAGGCATCGAAGTGAAGAAAATCCTCGATTTCGAAGCGGCGCTGTTAGCGTACGCACACAGCGAAATCGGCGATTTAATGAAGCAGATCGTCGCCAGCGGCGATTGGAACAACGACATCGAAGCGAAATTCAAAGCGACGATCGAGAAGTTCAAATCGACTCAAACTTGGTAATACCTTTGTCGCGCCGCGCGTGCAGTTTGAAAAGACTGCACGTGGCGCGAGTTAAATCAAAAGGCTTGAGGTAAAAGACTCATGGCAGGCGCCAAAGAGATCCGCACCCAGATATCCAGCATCAAAAGCACGCAGAAAATTACCAGCGCGATGCAGATGGTCGCGGCGAGCAAGATGCGTAAAGCCCAAGAGCGTATGCGTCTGGGCAAACCGTACGCGCAGCGTATTCGCTCGGTGATCGGTCACGTCGCCAATGCGAATCCGGAATACAAACATCAATACATGATCGATCGCGAAGTAAAACGCGTCGGCTACATCATCGTATCGACCGATCGCGGCCTGGCCGGCGGCTTGAACATCAATTTGTTCAAAGCGGCGATTCGCAGCATGAAAGAATGGTCCGATCAGGGCGTCAGCAACGAGCTGTGCTTGATCGGCAGCAAGGCGCAAGGTTTTTTCAAGAGCGTCGGCGGCAATGTCACAGCGGCGGTGCGCGATATCGGTGAAACGCCGGTGATCGCGGATCTGATCGGCAGTGTGAAAACCATGCTCGACGCATTCGCGGCCGGCCGTATCGATCGTCTGTATCTGGTAGGCAACGAATTTGTTAACACGATGACGCAAACGCCGATCGTGCAGCAATTATTGCCGCTGCAAGCAGATACCAATACCAAATTAAAACACCATTGGGATTACATCTACGAGCCCGATGCGAAAGAGTTGCTCGAAGGTTTGTTGACGCGTTACGTCGAATCGCAGGTTTATCAAGCCGTCGTCGAAAACGGTGCGTGTGAACAGGCGGCGCGGATGATCGCGATGAAGAGCGCGACCGACAACGCCGGCGAATTGATCGGTGGTTTGCAACTGGCGTACAACAAAGCGCGCCAAGCGGCGATTACGCAGGAATTGGCAGAAATCGTCGGCGGTGCCGCAGCGGTTTAGTTTTAAGTAGAGCGTGGAGACGGACCCCATAGGTCAGTCCCTTGGTTCAAACGAATTTAGAAATTTAGAGTAGAGGAATCGAACATGAGTAGCGGACGTATCGTACAAATCATCGGCGCCGTTATCGACGTGGAATTCCCGCGCGATGCGGTGCCACAGGTTTATGACGCACTGAAGGTGGCCGAGAACGGCCTGACGCTGGAAGTGCAGCAGCAATTGGGCGACGGCATCGTGCGTACGATTGCGCTCGGCTCCTCCGAAGGTTTAAAGCGCGGCCTCGAAGTCAGCAACACCAAAGAAGGCATCAAAGTGCCGGTCGGCGTCGAAACGCTCGGCCGCATCATGGACGTGCTCGGCAATCCGATCGACGAAGCCGGTCCGATCGGCGAACAACAGCGCTCGGTCATTCACCGCAAAGCGCCGAAATACGAAGAGTTGGCGGCATCGACCGACCTGCTCGAAACCGGTATCAAAGTTATCGACCTGGTGTGCCCGTTTGCGAAGGGCGGTAAAGTCGGTCTGTTCGGCGGCGCCGGTGTCGGCAAGACCGTCAACATGATGGAATTGATCAACAACATCGCGAAGGCGCACTCCGGTCTGTCGGTATTCGCCGGCGTCGGCGAGCGGACTCGCGAAGGTAACGACTTCTACCACGAGATGAAAGACTCGGGCGTTCTCGACAAAGTAGCGATGGTGTACGGCCAAATGAACGAGCCGCCGGGAAACCGTCTGCGCGTGGCACTGACCGGTCTGACCATGGCGGAAAAATTCCGCGACGACGGCCGCGACGTACTGCTGTTCGTCGACAACATCTACCGTTACACACTGGCCGGTACCGAAGTATCCGCGCTGTTGGGTCGTATGCCGTCCGCGGTGGGTTACCAACCGACGCTGGCCGAAGAGATGGGCGTATTGCAAGAGCGCATCACTTCGACCAAAACCGGCTCGATCACCTCGGTGCAAGCCGTTTACGTTCCCGCGGATGACTTGACCGATCCGTCGCCGGCAACCACCTTCGCGCACTTGGACGCGACCGTGGTACTGAGCCGCGATATCGCTGCAAAAGGTATCTACCCGGCGATCGACCCGCTCGATTCGACCTCGCGCCAACTCGATCCGTTGGTAATCGGCGTCGAGCATTACGAAGTTGCGCGCGGCGTGCAAACCGTACTGCAGCGCTACAAAGAATTGAAAGACATCATCGCGATTCTCGGTATGGACGAATTGTCGGAAGAAGACAAACAGACCGTATACCGCTCGCGTAAAATAGAACGTTTCCTGTCGCAACCGTTCCACGTCGCCGAAGTATTCACCGGCTCGCCCGGCAAATACGTGTCGTTGAAAGAAACCATTCGCGGCTTCAAAGGCATCCTCGCCGGCGAATACGATCATCTGCCCGAGCAAGCGTTCTACATGGTTGGCACCATCGATGAAGTGATCGAAAAAGCGAAGACACTGTAAGACGTAAGCGAGAGGGGCGAGAACTATGGCCATGACTATCCACTGCGATATCGTCAGTGCGGAACAAGAGATCTTTTCCGGTCTTGCGGAAATGGTCGTCGCGCACGGTACGCTCGGCGATCTCGGCATCGAGTACGGTCACGCGCCATTGCTGACCTCGCTCGAGCCTGGTCCGGTGCGCGTCAAAGTGCAGGGCGGCGAAGAGCAGGTTTATTACGTATCGGGCGGCTTTCTCGAAGTGCAGCCCGGCACCGTATCAATTCTGGCCGATACCGCTTTGCGCGCGCAGGATCTCGACGAAGCCTCCGCGCAGGAAGCACAGCGCGCCGCCGAGCAGGCACTGAGCGATCAGGGCAGCGACCTTGATTACGGCAAAGCCACCGCGCAATTGGCGGCGGCGGTTGCGCAACTGCGCACCATCCAGCAAATCCGTAAAAAGATGGGCGGCTGATCGATCCGGCGACAACGAGCGTAATAAAAAAAGGGTAGCCTCGCGGCTGCCCTTTTTTGTTTCAACATCTTGCTCCCCTACAAGGTATGGCCCATAGGGCCAAAAGGGGAGTACTCAGAGGGCATAAATGTCAGAAGGGCGAGGGACCTTTTTCTTGTGAGCTGACTCCTCCGCCTCACTTCGTTCGGCACTGCCCCTCGGCTTGGGCTTCCTGCGTCGCTTTATCTCCTGCATTCATGCAGTGGTACTTCGCAGGGGCGGCAAGTGTAAAAATATTTGCCGTGGGAGGAATAGCCCCGGATCAGGTAGCGACGCTGTCTTTTGAGCTGCAGCCGCCGCCAATTTGGTCTAAAGTTGCTGTTCATCCAACGAAAGCTAGCCGCAGAGCCCGGCACTTAAGGGGCCAGCAACGGCGGAGCTGAAATTGACGAAGCGCCCAATAAATAAACAAGCGATAAGGGCGGCGCAAAACTTATCAACCGCTTTTGAAAGGGACTGATCCGTGAAACTCGAAGTCGTCATCCTGGCCGCCGGTCAGGGTACCCGCATGCGCTCCGCGCTGCCGAAAGTTCTGCATCCACTGGCCGGCAAAGCGCTGGTGCATCACGTTATCGATACCGCCACCGCGCTCGATGCCAAAGCGATTCACACCGTCATCGGCCACGGCGCCGAGCGCGTGCAACAACAATTGGCCGCACTGCCGACCGCTTGGGCATTGCAGGAACAACAACTGGGCACCGGTCACGCGGTCGCGCAGGCGATGCCGAAAGTCGCCGACGACAGCATCGTGCTGGTGTTATACGGCGACGTGCCGTTAGTGAAAGCGGCCACGCTGCAGAAATTACTGACCGCGGTCGACGCAAACAATATGGCGCTGCTCACCGTCGAGCTGAACGATCCCACCGGCTATGGCCGCATTCTGCGCGATGCCAACGGCGGCGTTACCGCGATCGTCGAACAGAAAGATGCGAGCGCCGAGCAATTAAAAATCCGCGAAGGCAACACCGGCATTCTCGCTGCACCGGCCAGTCTGTTGAAAAAATGGCTGCCGCAATTATCGGCGAACAACGCGCAGGGTGAGTACTACCTTACCGACATCATCGGTCTGGCCGTGCAACAGGGCATCGGCGTCAACGCGCAGCAGGCGCCGGCCGCCTGGGAAGTGCAGGGCATCAATAACCGCCTGCAACTGAGCGAACTGGAAAGAATTCACCAACGCAATGTCGCCGAACAATTGATGACTGATGGTGTCACATTAGCCGATCCGGCGCGTATCGATGTGCGTGGCACCTTGACGGTGGGTCGCGATATTTTTATCGATGTGAACTGCGTATTCGAAGGCGACGTAACGCTCGGCGATAACGTCCGCATCGGCCCCAACTGCGTGATTCGCAACGCGCGCATCGCCGCCAATGCCGAAATCGAATCGCACACCTCCATCGATGAAGCAATTATCGGCGAGGCCGCGCATATCGGTCCGTATGCCCGGTTACGCCCCGGCACCGAACTCGGCGCAAAAACTAAAATCGGCAATTTTGTCGAAACCAAAAAAGCGGTGTTTGGCGAAGGCAGCAAAGCCAATCATCTGGCGTACATCGGCGACAGCGAAATCGGCAGCGGCTCGAACATCGGCGCCGGCACCATTACCTGCAACTACGATGGCGTCAACAAACACAAAACAGAAATCGGCAATAACGTTTTTGTCGGCTCCAATAGCACGCTGGTCGCGCCATTAACGATCGGCGACAACGCTTTCGTCGGCGCTGGCTCGACCATCACCAGCGCGATCCCGACCAACGAATTGGGTGTCGCGCGCGGCCGCCAACGCAATATCGCCGGCTGGCGTAGGCCGATGAAGAAGACATAGTTATCGGTTATTGGTTGTCAGTAAACGTAGGGCGGGTCATTCGACCCGCCGCTCGGCTATGCCGAGCCGCGCGATGCGGCGCTGCCACAT
>DATIED010000238.1:0-2593 GCA_035455965.1 Spongiibacteraceae bacterium | reverse complement strand
ACCGGGTTGACCTTGTATTCCTCGCAGGGCGTGGCGAACATCATATGCAGGAAGTTTTCCGCGTAGCCGAGATCGTTGCGCGGATATATGAATGGCTGGCCGCTGGAGTATTTGTAGGCCATCGCCGCCAGCGTGGGCATTTTTGCGATCAGGCGAATCGCCGAGGTTTCGCGATGCTGCGGATTGTTGATATCCAAAGAGTCGTGATAGAACGCTGACAGTGCGCCCACGACGCCGCAGATAATCGCCATCGGATGCGCGTCGCGGCGAAAGCCTTTAAAGAAACTGGTGATTTGATCGTGCACCATGGTGTGCTTGGTGATCCGGTCCTCGAAAGCTTGCTTCTGTTCTGGGCTCGGCAATTCGCCGTATAGCAGCAGGTAACAGGTTTCGACGTAATCGGATTTTTCGGCGAGCTGTTCGATGGGGTAGCCGCGGTGCAGCAACACGCCTTTATCGCCATCGATAAAAGTGATTTTGGATTCGCAGGCGGCGGTGGCAACAAAGCCGGGATCGTAAGTAAATAGTCCATTGCTTAAGAGGGCGCTGACATCGACGACATCTGGACCCAAGGTTCCGGAGTAGATGGGAAGCTCAATCGGATCTCTGCCGGCGATGTTGAGTGTTGCCTTTTTGTCGGTCATTACGAACTCCTGTCATCATTCACTGCACGGTCGCGTCGCACGAATCATGCGCGCTATCGGTGCGTTACAAACGCGAAATATCAAATTTTAGAGCATTATTGCCGAATCGGCAGACACTCCAGCGGAGGCCTTCGCATTATAATGCAATTTCTATGCGCAGGTAGCTGCAATCGCGGCTCAATTTTGTCGAGCTGGAATATTGTGTGCAACGTTACAAAACCCGCTGCAATTGCTACGCTAACTTATTGTTTGGGCTCGCTTTGAATTTTGATGTTGGCCCCGATACGGCGACTGTAACGGTTTGTAATTCAATGGCGACCTGCCTATAATGCGCGGCGATTTATTGCAGTTGTATGTACGACCAACGCGCGTTGCAGCGCGATAGTTATGGACTGTAGTTGGTGGCAGTTAGTAGGACCAGTTGCTAGCCCACCGGTCGTGCAGATTGAATTGTATGTTTCGCCGCCAAGCGTGTTTCACTCCGTTAATTGCCAGCTGCTGTCACTGTTAACAGCGGTCAGCCCCAACCAGTGTGATGAATCCGTGAACAAAAAACGCCCCGTAAATCTCGATATCGGTACCATCCAACTACCTCTTCCCGCCTTAGCCTCCTTTCTGCATCGTGTATCCGGCATTGCCTTATTTGTCGGCGTAGCGATTTTGATGTGGCTGTTGGACGTTTCGTTGACCGACGAAGAAAGCTTTAACGCCGTGAAATCGCTGTTCGATTCCTTTTTCTGCAAGTTGATCGTGTGGGGCGTATTGGCCGCGGTGATCTATCACAGCGTCGCCGGCGTCAAGCATCTGATCATGGATCTCGGTATTGGCGAAACCTTGGAAGGCGGCATGCGCGGCGCGCGAACCGTCTTTATCGTAACGATTATATTGGTGGTCTTGGTGGGAGCGTTTATATGGTAACCGCAGTAACGAGTCTCGGCCGCAACGGCCTTTCCGATTGGTTGATGCAGCGCGTCACAGCGCTGATTCTGTTGGCCTATACATTATTCATCGTCGGCGTCGTGTTTTTTGGTCCGCAGCTTAGTTACGCCGAGTGGAAGGGTTTGTTTGGGCAAACCTGGGTACGCATATTCAGTCTGGCCTCGTTGCTATCGATCGCCGCGCATGCCTGGATCGGTTTGTGGAGCGTGTCCACCGACTATATGACCGAACGCTTGATGGGGCCGAAGGGCAACGTGTTGCGCTTATTGTTTCAAGCCTTTGTCGCCATAGTGTTGTTCACTTATGTCGTTTGGGGCGTGCAGATTTTGTGGGGTAACCATGGCTAATATTCGCACTATATCTTTCGATGGCGTCATTGTCGGCGGCGGCGGCGCCGGTATGCGCGCTGCGTTGCAGTTGTCGCAATCAGGCTATAAAACAGCGGTAATCAGCAAAGTTTTTCCGACGCGTTCGCACACGGTATCCGCACAGGGCGGTATCACTTGCGCAATCGCCAGCGCCGACCCCAACGACGATTGGCGTTGGCATATGTACGACACAGTGAAAGGCTCCGATTATATCGGCGATCAAGACGCCATCGAGTATATGTGCAGCGTCGGTCCCGAAGCAGTGTTCGAATTGGATCACATGGGGCTGCCGTTCTCGCGCACCGAAGAAGGTCGTATCTATCAGCGTCCATTCGGCGGTCAATCCAAAGGCCCGGACAATCCGACTCAGGCCGCCCGTACCTGCGCCGCAGCGGATCGTACCGGTCACGCGCTGTTGCACACGCTGTATCAGGCCAATCTGAAAAACAATACGCAGTTCTTTAACGAGTGGTACGCGATCGATCTGGTGAAAAACCAGGACGGCGTGGTCACCGGCGTTATTGCTATTTGCCTGGAAAGCGGCGAAGTGGTCTACGTCAAATCCAAGGCGACAGTTTTTGCCACCGGTGGCGCGGGTCGTATTTTTTCTTCTACTACTAATGCCCACATCAATACCGGCGA
>DATIED010000237.1:0-3613 GCA_035455965.1 Spongiibacteraceae bacterium | reverse complement strand
TGCTTTACAGCGAACTGCAAGACGCGGTGCAGCGCGCCGAATTCAATGCCAAGCGCGCCAAGCGCGAGTTGCCTCCAGCCGATCAGTTCCGCCGTCAGGTATTCGATCAATTGGTGCTCGACAGCCTGCAATTGCAAATCGCCAATCGCGCCGGCGTGCGCATCTCCGATGCCGAGCTGAACGAAGCGATGGAGCGCGTGGCGCGACAAAACAATATGACGCTCGAGCAGTTTTCGCAGGCACTCACGAAAGACGGCCTGCCCTATGCCGTCGCCCGCGAACAATTGCGCAAGGAAATGCTGATCCAGCGCGTGCAACAAGGTAGCGTCAACGAACACGTGCAGATCACCGATCAGGAAATCGACAGCTTCCTGAACTCGGCCGAAGGCCGTGCCATGACCTCGCCGCAATATCACGTTTTACACGCGCTGATCCCGACATCCGAGAAAACCGATAAAGCACAGATCAAACAATTTGCCGAGCAACTTGCAGCACGCCTGCGCGCCGGCGAAGACTTCAATAAGGTGATCGCCACCGCCGGCCCGGTACCAGTGCAGGGCGGCGACCTGGGCTGGCGCAGCGACGAAAGCCTGCCGAGTCTGCTGGCCGATGTAGTACCGTCATTGAAAGCCGGTCAGGTCGCCGACCCCATTGCCAGCTCGAGCGGCTATCACCTGGTCAAATTAGCCGAGGTGCGCGGCAAGGGCGAGGTGATCCGGCAGACCAAGGCACGGCATATTCTGCTGAAACCGTCGGCAATTCGCAGCGATGAACAATGTAAACAGTTGGCAAACGATCTGCGCCAACGCGCTATCGGCGGCGCCGATTTTGGTCAACTGGCGCGGCAATACTCCGAGGATATCGGCTCGGCGATGGAAGGCGGCGAACTGGGCTGGACCAGCCCTGGTCAGTTGGTGGAAGCTTTTCAAAAGGCGATGGATAACACCGTGCCCGGTACTATCAGCGAGCCCTTCCGTAGCCGTTACGGCTGGCATATCGTGCTGGTCGAAGAACGCCGGCAACAGGATGTCACCACCGAGCTGCGACAGAATATGGCGCGCAATTATTTGCACGAGAAAAAATATCAGGACGAACTCGACGGCTGGCTGCGGAAAATTCGCGACGAAGCCTATGTGGATATCAAGAAAATCTAATCCGGTACTGTTCGATGACCGATCGCGCGCCGTCTATTCCACGCATCGCCATCACGGCGGGAGAGCCGGCCGGCATCGGACCCGATTTATTGGTTGAGCTCGCTCAACAAGCACATGCGGCGCAGTTGATCGCCATCACCGATCCCGCAGTCATCCAGGCCCGCGCAGCGTCATTGGGTATGCAATTGCAACTGCGCGAATGGCACGCCGATCTGCCACCTCAAGCCAGTATTGCCGGCGAACTGTGGATTGCGGCCGTCGCCACCGCAGAGCCGGTAACTCCTGGTCAGCTCAATAAAAACAATGCGCAGCATGTGTTGCGTACGCTCGAATATGCAGTGGATGGTTGCAGTCGCGGCGATTTTGCTGCGCTGGTTACGGCGCCCGTGCATAAAGGCATCATCAACGATGCCGGCGTGCCCTTTAGCGGGCACACCGAGTTTTTTGCCGAGCGCACCGGTGTCTCTAAAGTGGTGATGATGCTGGCGACCGAGCAATTGCGCGTCGCCCTGGTGACAACGCATCTACCGTTGAGCGAGGTAGCGCGGCACATCACGCGCGCCGAACTGGAAGCGACACTGCGAATTTTACAGCGCGATCTGCGCGAAAAATTTGGCATCGCCGCGCCGCGCATTCTGGTGTTGGGGCTCAATCCACATGCCGGTGAAAGCGGCCATCTCGGGCGCGAGGAAATCGATATCATCGAGCCCTGTCTCGAAGCATTGCGCGCCGATGGCATGAACCTGATCGGACCGCTGCCGGCCGATACGGCATTTACACCTAAATATCTCGAAGCCTGCGACGCGGTGCTGGCGATGTATCACGATCAGGGCTTACCGGTGCTGAAATATCAGGGCTTTGGACGAGCGGTAAATATCACATTGGGCCTGCCGGTCATTCGCACCTCGGTCGATCACGGCACGGCGCTCGATCTCGCCGGCAGCGGTCGCGCCGACAGCGGCAGCCTGCGCTGTGCGCTGGCGCTGGCGCTGGAACTCGCAGCGCACCAGACCTCCGCAAGGCAACACCGATAACGCGCTACTATATGCGCGTACGCGCAATAAACTCCGCAACGCTAACCGCGCCAAATATTAAGGATCTCTATACGTGAGCAACGATGGGCCAGCAGCGACCGAACACCGCGCGCGCAAACGCTTCGGCCAGAATTTTCTGCACGATCCGAACATTATCCGCCGCATCGTCGCCGGCATACGGCCCAAAGCCGGCGAAACGCTACTCGAAATCGGTCCCGGCCAGGGCGCGCTGACGGAAGCGCTGCTGGAATCCGACTGCGAATTGCTGGCTGTCGAACTGGATCGCGACCTGGTTGCCATACTGGAGCGAAAATTCGCCGGCCATCCGCGCTTTCGTTTGCAGCAGGGCGATGCGCTCAAGGTAAAGCTCGCGGACTTGACCGGACAGACGCGTATTCGCGTAGTCGGCAACCTGCCCTACAATATTTCCACACCGCTGATTTTTCATTTATTAAGTCAGAGCGGCGCCATTATCGATATGCATTTCATGCTGCAGAAAGAAGTGGTCGAGCGTTTAGCCGCCGGCCCCGGCAGCAAAACTTACGGTCGTCTCGGCATCATGACCCAGTACCATTGTCGCGTAGAGCCGCTGCTCGACGTGCCACCCGGCGCATTTTTTCCACAGCCCAAGGTGCAATCGGCCGTGGTAAGATTGGTGCCTCATGCGGTTTTGCCCTTCCCCGCGAACTCGGTGGAGGATTTACAAACCGTAGTGCGCACGGCGTTCAATCAACGGCGTAAAACGTTGCGCAATGCGCTCCAGGGCCTGGTGAGTCCGGAGCAAATGCTGGCGCTCGGTATCGATTCCAGCGCGCGGCCGGAAACGCTGGCGCTGGAAACTTATGTCGCCTTAGCGAATACCTTGAGTGTGCAGGTGCTTTGAATGTGCCGCACTTTGAGCAGGACCGTATTTTGAGTGGGACGATATTTTGAATGGGACAATCCGGCACCATGCCCAATCGCATTGACCCCGACAGCAATGAGATCGAAATCGAGGTCGCCACGCGCTATCTCGCCGAACAATCGACACCCGCCGAAAACCGTTTTGTGTTTGCCTATACCATTACTATCAATAATCGTGGCGATGAAGCCGTACGCTTACTAAACCGTCACTGGCGCATCACCGATGCCAATAATCGAGTGCAGGAAGTTCGTGGCGAGGGCGTCGTCGGCGAGCAACCGCTGATTGCCCCAGGCGGCAGCTATCGCTATACCAGCGGCTCGCTGCTCGAAACGGCGGTCGGCACCATGGAGGGCAGCTATGAAATGATCAGCATCTCCGGCCGCAGCTTCAATGCGCCGATCGCGGTATTTTCATTGGCGCAACCCGGCGCATTACACTAGCCAGGACTTTAGAAAAAGCCTTAAGGACCTTTTTATCATGACGCGCTACGCAGTAGGCGATCTCCAAGGCTGTTTTGCCCC
>DATIED010000236.1:0-3752 GCA_035455965.1 Spongiibacteraceae bacterium | reverse complement strand
GAGACCGATCAACATCGCCGGACCACCGAGTACGATCAACCGACAACCGGCAGCGAACGGCTTTTTCTCGACGTGTTCGGCTTTGATATTGCCGTAGCCGCCGGCCAGCATGATCGGTTTGTGATAACCGCGCCGCTCGATACCATTAGCGCCGTTCGCATGCTCTTCGTAACTGCGGAAATAGCCGCAGATATTCGGTCGGCCGAATTCATTGTTAAACGCCGCGCCACCGATCGGCCCTTCGAGCATGATGTCCAGCGCGGACACGATGCGTCCCGGTTTGCCGTAGGCTTGCTCCCACGGTTGCACGAAATTGGGAATCTCCAAATTGGAAACACTGAAGCCCGTCAAGCCGACTTTCGGTTTCGAGCCGCGTCCGACCGCGCCCTCGTCGCGAATTTCGCCGCCGGCACCAGTGCCGGCACCGGGAAAGGGTGCGATCGCGGTCGGATGATTATGCGTTTCGACTTTCATCAACAGATGAATGTCTTCGTCGTTGTAGGAGTACTCGCCGCTATCCGCAGCGGGATAAAAACGTCCGGCGCGACTGCCGATTACTACCGCGGCGTTGTCGGAGTACGCGCTGAGCACACCGTTTTTAGCGGGCGCATTGCCGCCGCTTTGCTGGTACGTGTTTTTGATCATCTGAAACAGCGAATGCTGTTGCGGTTCGCCGTCGATAGTCCAACTGGCATTAAAAATTTTATGGCGGCAATGCTCGGAGTTCGCCTGCGCGAACATCATCAACTCGATATCGTTGGGATTACGCTGCAACTGCACAAAACTATCGACCAGATAATCGATTTCATCGTCGGCCAGCGCCAAGCCCAATTCGCTGTTTGCCGCAACCAATGCGGCGCGCCCGCCCTGCAAAATATCCACACTGGTAACGGCGCGCGGCGCCGCCTCGACGAACATTTGCTCGGCGGCCGCCAAAGTCGGCAATACCATTTCCACCATGCGGTCGTGCAGCGCGGCGGCGGCAAGTTCGCGCTGCGCAATCGTCAATGGTTGCGCACTGTGCAGGTAATAGGCGATCCCGCGCTCCAGGCGCTTGATCCTGGCGAGCCCGCAGTTATGAGCGATATCGGTAGCCTTGCTGGCCCACGGCGAAATGGTGCCGAAGCGCGGCACCACCAGCAGCAATTCGCCGGCAGGCGCGGCGGCGCGCGCCTCGGACGTATAACTCGGGCCGTATTGCAGTAATTTTTCCAGCAGTTCGACTTCCTGTGCGGCCAATTGCCCGGCACTCTTACCGGTAGCTTGCGCAGGGCCGCTTTCCAGTGCCGCAAAGTGCACGAATTCTGCTTCCAGACCGCTGATTCCCGGTACTTTGGCCTGCAGCGTAGCGAGCAATTTTTGAACGCGAAATACCGAAAGAGCCGGGGCGCCGCGAAGAATCAGCATGCCGGAAATCACCTCTGTGCGGGCGAACTGCAGAAACTGCAGAGCGGGACTATGGGAAAAGGCGCGTATTGTAAAGGATTGGCGCGCAATGATCAGCTAAACCTTCGCGATTCCGGACCATTCCGCGGCGCGTCGATTGTGCAGCCAACGCTCAACTCATGCCCGGCATCATTGGCTGATACAATGCCGGCATGACCCGACCTCGATCCATTATTCGCTGGCGCTTCATTGCCCCCCTTCTGCTCGTCATCCTCACCGGCTGCGGCAATTCCGATCATCTGCAGGAAATCCGCGATACCGGCGTATTGCGCGTACTGACCCGCAACAGCCCAACCACCTATTTCGAGGACCGCAACGGGCCGACCGGCTTTGAATACGAATTGGCGCAGCAATTCGCCGACTATCTCGGCGTTAAGCTAAAAATCGAAACCCAGCCAAATATCGACGGCATTTACGAGAATCTCGGGCGCGGCCGCGCCGATCTCGCTGCCGCCGGGCTCGCCATCACGGCGCAGCGCCAGCAAAATGTGTGGTTCAGCCCGGCCTACATGGATGTCGAACATTTGGTCTTGACCCGCGACAATGCGCCCAGCCTGACCTCGGCGCCCGCGCTGAAAAATGCTCGCATCAATGTGATGGCCGGCAGCAGCGCCGTCGAAATGCTGCAGGAATTGAAACAGCAGACGCAGGAATTGAAATGGTCCGAGGCAAAAGATGCCGAGACCCTCGATCTGCTCGATCAACTCGACGGCAATGAAATCGATGCCACCGTTGTCACCTCCAACGAGTTCCAGGCCAACCGCGCATTTTATCCCGAATTGCATGCCGCCTTCTCGATCGGCGTACCGACCCAACTCGCGTGGGCCGTCAGCAAAGACCCGCGCAACGAACGTTTACTTGAGCAACTGCAGCATTTTTTCGAAAAAATAAAAAGCAACGGCGAACTCGCACAATTGGTCGAACGCTATTACACCAACAGCGCCGATAACGATCGCTACGACACCGCCAACTTCACCGACAATCTCGAGCGCACGCTGCCGAAATACCGCGATTTAATCGAGCAGGTCGCCGAGGACTACGATCTCGATTGGCGTCTGCTGGCGGCGGTCAGTTACGCCGAATCGGAGTGGAAACCGGGTGCGGTGTCGCCGACCGGCGTGCGCGGCATGATGATGCTGACCAACTCCACCGCCAAGGAAATGGGCGTCAAGGATCGCGTCGATCCGCTACAAAGTTTGCGCGGTGGCGCGCGTTATTTAAAAGGCATCATGCAAGAGTTGCCGAGCAGCATTGCCGAAGCCGATCGCATCTGGTTTGCGCTGGCGATTTACAATATCGGCCGCGGCCACGTCGACGATGCGCGCTCAATCGCCGATCGCCAGGGGAAAGATCCGAATCGCTGGACCGATGTCAAAGACACGCTGCCGCTTTTGCAAAAAAGCCAGTACTACGAAAAAACCCGCAATGGCTACGCGCGCGGCCGCGAACCGGTGCGCTATGTGCAGAACGTGCGCTATTACTACAACTTGCTGACCTGGACCGAAGTCGCCAAACAACGCACGCCGCCGCCGCGCGCCACCGATCAATATCTGCCGGAGTTTTTCGACGCCACACTCAATGCGCTCTAACGGCGATGCTCTCTACTAACGATGTTTTTTAAACGACAACTTCCTCTAACGACAGTACTCTGCGGCAACGCGCCGCGATGGACCAACACTTCGCCGTATCGTTGTTAAACGGCGCGCAATGTAAGGACTCGCATGGAACATAGTACGCCGCTCATCACCACCATCGCCGCCGGCTTCGGTATCGCGCTGATTCTCGGCTTCATCGCCGAGCGCATCAAATTGCCGGCGCTGGTCGGTTATCTGCTTGCCGGCATTATCATCGGGCCGGGCACGCCCGGTTTCGTCGCCGATGTGCATATCGCTTCGCAGTTATCCGAGATCGGCGTAATGCTATTGATGTTCGGCGTCGGTCTGCATTTTTCGCTGAGCGATTTGATGAGCGTGAAACGCATCGCACTGCCCGGCGCAGTGGTGCAAATGGGCCTCGCGACCGGCCTCGGCATGCTGCTTGCGCACTGGTGGGGCTGGGGCATGGGCAGCGGCTTGATTTTCGGCTTATCGCTGTCGTGCGCCAGCACCGTGGTATTACTCAAAGCATTGGAAGCGAACGCCGCGCTGGAAACCATGAACGGCCGCATCGCCATCGGCTGGCTGGTGGTCGAAGATTTAGCCTGTGTCTTGTTACTGGTATTAATGCCGCCGCTGGCCGGCGTACTCGGCGGCAACGAGCCAGACGCCGGCAGCGGACCGCTGTGGCTCACCATCGGCAAAACCCTG
>DATIED010000235.1:0-5171 GCA_035455965.1 Spongiibacteraceae bacterium | reverse complement strand
AGCTTCGATGAGTACTCCTTCATGCCCCGAAAAAGAGACCCCCTTCATCCCGCTTCGGCACCGAGCTCAGTGCCGTTAATAAAAAGATTAAAAACAAAAAGACAATCGATTACGCACTCGGATCGATATAGCGCCGACGATATTCCTTGAAGCGCTCTTTAACACCCGCATCGGTGAAACCGAACTGCTCCAGCGTGTAATTGTGCGCCGGACGTTTCTCGCGCGGATTACTCGCCATATACGCCTGCATCTGCTGGCGCGCCAAATCCGTCATCGGTATGCCGAAATATTTATAAATGCGCTCCAACAGACCGACCGGATCGGATACCGTCTCGCGGAAATCGACATCGTAAAAACGGCCTTCCGGCAATTTATCGCGCTCCGCCATGCAGCGGTACAAATCGTGGTGCATGGTTGCGCTGGTTGAACGGCCGGCTTCGATCGCATCGGACGTATCGCTGACGCCCAGCCACAAGTTGTAAATCATGCTGGCATAGGAGGGTATCGTTTGAGTCGGTTCGCGGTGCGTTTGAATAAATTGCGCATCCGGAAATAATTCGACGATCGCATCGACATGCCCCAAATGCATCGGCGTCTTCAACAACCAGCGTTCACCGGTGACGCCGCGTTGATTTTTTTGCCACTGCAAAAATTGCAACATTTTTTTCAGATAACCGTACGCGGGTTTCAAATCCAGATCCTGAATCCACGCGTGATAACTCGGAATACAGGCCATCGTGCCCGACGTCGTGCTCATCAAGGTTTGATCGATCAGCAGAATATCCTCGTCGGCGCCGAGCGCATCCCACGGATGGATAGCTGCCAGCTCGGGGCTGGCCTTTAAAATTGCCGCCACCTCGGCCTTCGCCATTTCGATACGTTTATCGCCCTTGACATCATCCGCGGCCGGTACCGGGAAACGGTTCTCCCACCACGCCGCCGAATAGAACCGCGTATCGCTGGCAATCAAACGCTGTAGCAGGGTAGTGCCGGTGCGAGTCAGGCCGACGATCACCAGCGGCGCGACAATTTTTTCCTCGAGAATTTCCGGCTTGCGAGTAAACCAGTCTTGCGCGCGCAGGCGCGCCATCAACGCATTCAGAATACGATGGTGCCAGGCTTCGCGGCCGGTCGCGTTTAAGTTGGCCTCTTCATTGAGCGCCTTGGTCAGACGCTGCAGTGGCTCGTCGACCGGCAATTCGTCGAAATCGTGCAGGCCGGTTTGTTGCCGCGCCAGCGCGATCAAGTGTTGTGGATCCAATAAATTATCTACGGCCATGCCGGTTTCCTCTCGATGCGTGCATGAGCGACCGCTCGACGGTGCCCTGCAGCGGCACGCATTTTACCGGTCGGTTGTCCTAAGAAAAAAGTTAAAAAACGGCAATGATCGATGCAGTCATCGCACTCATTGCCGCATTCGTTGCGGTACTTATTTGTTGAGAGGTTTATCGACGATATTAGCGTTGGCCGACGCTGAAATCGTGACCCCAAAAGCTATTGACGGTACTTTGGAACGAGGAGTATTTATTCCAGTCGTCCACGATCATGCCATCGGCACCGTATTCGATCATAAAGCCGCCCGGTGTCAGCATGTAGAACGACACCATATGGTCATTGGCGTGGCGGCCCAGCGTACCGGTCAATTTGGTGCCGGTAGTCGCCATACGGTCGAGCGCACGGCCGACCTCATCGATTTCACAGGTCTCGACCATCACGTGCACGCAGCGCGTCGGCATATCCATTTCGAACAGCGCCAGGCTGTGGTGACGATTGTTGCAATGCAGGAAGTACAAACGCTTTTCCGGTTCGGCGGGGTCCGGCGAGAAACGCACTTTCATCAGATCGCTCAAACCGAAGCCGAGCACTTCGGTGAAAAACTTTACCGTGGCATCGAAGTTGGCGGCCGGCAGTACGGTATGGCCGAGGCCCATGTCGCCGGTGACAAAACTTTTTACGCCGACGGGGGAAATAAAACGGCCGAAATTGGAGATCGCGCCCCAGAATAACTCGTGTTGATTGCCGGAAGGGTCGGTGAATTTCACCATGTCCTGCACCTGGCGCGCGGCGATTTCGGCGGCGCTGCCCTGGATCACTTCGGCGCCGGCGTCACGCAGTTGTTTAATCGTAGCGGCGAACGAAGTGGGATTGTTGGCTTCCCAACCGGAAGCGCCGTAGCGATCGGTTTCAGCTTTCTCGACCAGGAAACGGTAGGGGCGATCGTCCATTTTCAAATACAGTTTGTCGCTGTTGGCCGCACCGAGAGCGTCGTTGACGGCAAAGCCGGCCACTTGCGTACCGTAGTCGACCCAGCGTGTGAGGTCGGTGGATTGCACTGTGATATAACCGAGACTGTGAATCGACATAGTGGTTTCTCGTTAATTAAATTTAAAATTCAAACCTGAGACCCGACCCCTCTGTCGCACTGCGTGCGACATCTCCCCTACTGCGCAGGGGCGACAAGTCAATGCTCTGTCCTGTTTCCTCTGCGTAATCGTTGCGATATAGGGGCAATCGCACCGCGCCGCAAAGCGGCGGCGGGGTCATTATTTAATGCGAGCGCGCAGCTCGGTTTTCAATACTTTGCCGCCGGCGTTCAACGGCAGAGCATCGACAAATTCAATGCGGCGCGGCACTTTGTAATTGGCCATGTTGTCGCGGCACCATTTGATCAAGGTCGCTTCGTCGAGGCCGCTGCCGGCTTTTTTCACGGCCCATACCATGCACACTTCGCCCATGCGCTCGTCCGGAATGCCGATCACTGCCGTCATCGCCAATTCGGGGTGCGTCGCCAGCGTATTTTCGATCTCGGCCGGATAGACGTTGAAGCCGCCGGTGATAAACATATCTTTCAGGCGATCGGTGATGCGCAGGTAGCCGCGCGCATCCATGATGCCGATGTCGCCGGTGTGCAGCCAACCGTCTTTATCGATGGTATCGGCAGTGGCCTGCGGGTTTTCGAAATAGCCCTGCATAACGTTGTAGCCGCGCACCACAACTTCACCGGGCTCGCCGCGCGGCATTTCCTTACCGTTGGTATCGACGCAGCGAATCTCGGTGCCTTCGATCGCGCAGCCGGAAGTGGTGGCGATCGTCTCGGCATCGTCGGAAGCCAGGCACATAGTCGCCGTGCCACAGCTTTCGGTCAGGCCGTAGGCGGAAATGACGGTGTCGATTTTCAGCACTTCACGCATTTGTCGAATCAACTCCACCGGGATTGCCGCCGCGCCGGTAGTGGCGCGCGCCAGGGTGGAAATGTCGTATTGCTGCCAGTTCGGGAAGGCGAGGATCGACTGGAATAAAGTCGGCGGCCCCGGCAGGACGGTGATGCGCTCGTTCTGGATGCGCTTGAGAATCTGCTCGGTGTCGAACACCTGATGCGGCAGCACGGTGACGCCGCTCATCAGCGAGGTCAGGATGCCCGCTTTGTAGCCGAAACTATGGAAGAACGGACCAACGATCAGATAGCGATCGCCGCGTTGCAGGCCGACCGTTTCCGCCCAGCAATAAAAGGTGCGCAGATTCTGGCTGTGGCCGGCCATTACACCCTTCGGTGCACCGGTGGTGCCGGAGGTGAAAAGGATATCGGCGGTATCGTTGCCGCTGACGCTGCGCGCGGCGGCTTCGATCTGCGCTGCCGAGATATTGGCACCGGCGCTTAAAAAGTCTTCCCAGTGCGTGTGTTTATGTTCGCTGTTGGGGCGCAGCAACACGATCTCTTTCAAGTCCGGCAGGTCTTCGCCGGTCAACATGCCTGGATAGTCGCAGCCGAGAAAGTTGTCGATCGAAAACAGCAGTTTAGTGCCGCTTTTTTTCAGGATGTAAACGGCTTCGCTGCGTTTATAACGCGTATTCAGAGTGACCAGCACGGCGCCGACACTTTGAATGCCGAAGCAGGCGATGATCCATTCATACACGTTAGGAGCCCAGATGGCGACGCGGTCACCCTTGCCGATACCGCGCGCCAGCAGCGCTGCGGCCACTTGTTGGGTGCGTGTCTGCAAATCGGTGAAGCTGATGCGGGTGGCGCCGTCTTCGATAAAAATGTCGCTGCCGAACTGGGCGGCCGCCTGGCTGATTAGAGCGGGGATCGTTTCACTGCGTAATGGATTCAATGGCATCTTCGCTTGGTCTGTGATCACTGGGTTAGAGTTATAGCGACAATGCCGCGTTGCGACATTGCGAAACCGGGTCTGAAAACGCTTTATACCAACGGTCGTTCCGAACGTTTAAGCTGTTGCGAACGTTTAGCCGGCCGGTTAATGGCAACGATTTCAATCAACTGTTTCAATTATCTGCCAGCCCGGTTAACGGTTCTGAGCCGGGTCATTTTGCCGCCGGCAAAGCTAATGGATAACGTCGCCAAAGTCATAGTCCTCATGGACGATGCTCTGTTTCGGGTCGCTCTCCATAATCGCCGCACCCTCGCCATTTTCACCCGGCCGCACATTCGTCTGGCCATTTACGGCGCCGGATGCGAGCGCATCGACCGCATGAACGCGTGGCGCCCCTGCGACGCAAAGCCCGGCGAGGCGCGCGGCGCCAGCTTCGCAGATTTTTCCGCAGGCGCGCAAGCTCTGTTTGCAGAGCGCTTTTTTTCGTCGCTCGGTGCTTATTTTTCGCGAAATAAGTGCGGAGTTTTATCAAATTCATAGCCTAATCGAGGATCGCCATGACTAAATTGCTCTCCGCAGCGGCTGCCGTTGCGCAGATTAAAGATGGGATGACCATCGGTATCGGTGGTTGGGGTCCGCGCCGCAAGCCGATGGCCTTAGTGCGCGAATTGCTGCGCTCGGATGTGAAAGATCTGACCGTGGTCGCCTATGGCGGCGCCGATGTCGGCATGTTGTGCGCAGCCGGCAAGGTCAAGAAGCTGATCTTCGCTTTCGTGTCGCTCGATTTTATTCCGCTCGAGCCGTATTTTCGCAAGGCGCGCCAAAGCGGCGCGATCCAGGTCATGGAAATCGACGAAGGTATGATGGTATTGGGTCTGAAGGCCGCCGGTATCGGCGCGCCGTACATTCCCACCGCGATCGGCCTCGGCACCGATGTGATCACCAAGTGCGCCGATCTGAAAGTGATCGACTCGCCGTACGATAACAAGGCGTGGGTGGCAATGCCGGCCCTGAAACTCGATGTGGCTTTGGTGCATGCCGATCGCGCCGATGCGCGCG
>DATIED010000234.1:0-6433 GCA_035455965.1 Spongiibacteraceae bacterium | reverse complement strand
GGGGTGGTTATTCCAATCGATGACGCTCGGCGTTATTGCATTTGGCCAAAAATAAAATACCGTAAAACCAGCCAGACATAGGGCAGCGATGCGAAATCCGTAGGCGACGATGGCATTGTTCGTTGTCATCAGCGCCGGCGGCAGCGAGACATACGCCCACAACGATAAATAAATAGGCAGCGCGGCCGGCTGGAACGCGATCGCATCATCCAATGCGGTGGCTGGAATGCTATGAACCGGAAAAGCTGGATGCCTGAGAAGATAGAAATAACCGGCAAAAAAAACCGTCATGAAAACCGAAATGCTGAATGTCTTGAACCAGGGATGAGCAAGCAACACGTATACGACGCCTGCGCGCTGCAAATTATGGATTTTTTCGCCCTGATTCAAAATAGCTCCTTCAATTGGTTTGCGCGTTCGCAAGGCCATATCGTAACCCAACGAGTATTAGATATGCGCGCAGCCCGTAAGCTGGCGACCATAACATGAACTTGTGGCTTTTGCCTTTTTTCCGGCAGGTACGATTGATGTGTTGCATACCCGCAATTGTGAAGCGCCGCGAAACACGAAATAATCGCTGTCTCTCTCGTTGTTGTTTATCGACGGAAATTATCGGTGGATAAAGCCATGTCGGAAAATTTAAAGCGCTGCCCCTGGGCCGCCGCAGTAAAACCGTTCTACCAGCACTATCACGACAATGAATGGGGCGTGCCCGTGCACGACGACCGCCTGCTGTTCGAAATGATCATTCTCGAAGGCGCGCAGGCAGGGCTGAGCTGGGAGACTATCCTCAAGCGCCGCGACGGCTACCGCAAGGCGTTTCACAATTTCAACGTCGGCAAAGTCGCGCGTATGACCGATACGCAGTTGGAGACCGTGCTGGCAAACGCCGATGTGATTCGCAATCGATTAAAGGTATTCGGAGCGCGCAAGAATGCCATCGCCTTTCTCGCCATCCAAAAGGAGTTCGGCTCGTTCGATGCGTATCTGTGGAATTTCGTCGGCGGCAAGCCGCAGATTCGCCGTCCCAAAGCGGCCGCGGATTTTCGTGCCACCTCGCCCGAATCGGACGCGCTGTCGAAGGATTTAAAGAAGCGCGGCCTGACCTTTGTCGGCTCGACAATTATGTACGCATTCATGCAGGCGGTAGGCATGGTCGACGATCATGCAGCGGAATGTTTTTGCGCCAAGCCGCGCAAAAAATCGTAGCGCATTACTCACTTTTATCCGGCTCTGTCGAATTCTGTACGCCTCAAGCGACTAAAGACTGAACTCCGGCGCGCCAATCGAATCTTTATCGATGGGCGTCCGCCCGGTTTCTTCACCTTAAGGAGAGATGATATGGCCTATATCGATGGGTTTGTGATTGCGGTGCCCACCGCGAACAAGACGGCTTTCGTTGACCATGCCAATGAAATGGATAAAATTTTCATGGAGTTGGGTGCCACGCGCATCCTGGAGTGCTGGGGCGATGATGTGCCCACCGGCAAGCTGACCGACTTCCGGCGCGCGGTGCAGGCGACCGATGCCGAGACCGTGGCTTTCTCATGGGTGGAGTGGCCGGATAAAAAGACGCGCGACGCGGCATTCGGCAAAATGGAAGAGCTGATGAAAACCGATCCGCGCATGAACTCCGCCAACAATCCGATGCCGTTCGACGGCAAACGCATGATCTTCGGTGGCTTCGTTCCAGTGGTTACGCTGGAGAAATAATTCGATATTCGCATTGGCGGATTAGCCGTTTCGCGGCGATCCGCCATACCACGACACCGAACGCTGCACATTAAATCCCCGCAGAAAATAAAATCCTCCGCTTCACGCTCAGCGTCAAACCACCAAACAATATTTTGACATCAGTCTGTCCGTGGATGATTATTGCTCCAGCCAGGCGCTAAAACACAGGGATAGAACTATGATGAACGAATGGTTCAAGCCGGTCGGCGATGACGAGGCGGTGGTCGAGGTCGGCAGCATTACGCTGTTTATTAATGTGCCCAAAGGTTACGAAGGTTCAATCAGCGATGAGACGCTCGCGTCGGTCGAGCAGCAGGCTGTATCGCAGTTTATCGCGGCGGCCGAGCGCTACGGTGTGGATATCAGCGCGCTGCGCATCCTTGATGTCGAGACCCGGCTCGGCTGTATCACAATAATAATTTCGGTTGGCGTCGTACTAAAGGTGGCGCTAACGACCAGCGCAGCAGTGGCGACGCTGGCAACTTTTTTAAAATCCTACAAGGATATTCGCGAAGGTCTTATACTAATGGCGAAGGACGTCAAGTCCGTGCGAATGTTCGTGAAAGGTAAGGAATATACCCAGACGGCTTCGATGTATAATGAAGCTTTGACGAAAACCAATAATAAAGAGCAATTGAACAAAGATGTCGATACCGCAATTCATGAACTACAGCAGAGAATGGCTAAACGCGCTCTTAATTAGCTCTCGGGCAATAGATAGCGGATCTTCAGGCGCAATCGATAAATCGGGTGTCGCGACCGACTGCATTAAAATTAATCGTAACCGCCGCGTCGCTTTTAATAAAAATCAATAATCGGATCTGCCCAATAAGCTGAAAAATTCGCTGTCCGGCGCTTTATCCCATTTTATGGAGTACGGTATTAGTGGCAATCTCTGTCGATAACAATTTGACAGCACGAGTAACGAGCAAGAGCAACGACGTGCGCTCGTTTAAGATAATGACATTGCTGCTGATTGTCGCAGTGACCGCAATCACTCTGCGGTACATAAATCAGGCGCTGTTCGATGGCATTCCATTCCGCCAGACACAGACCGCGATAACCGCTTATTGGATGCTGCGCGAAGGCCTGCAATGGCCGTATCAAACGCCGGTGGTCGGTGCACCGTGGGCGATACCGTTTGAGTTTCCGATTTACCAACTGCTGGTAGTGGGATTGGTGAAGATCACCGGGCTCGCGCTCGATAGCGCAGGCCGCCTGGTTAGCTATTTGTTTCTGCTCGCATGTTGTTTTCCGGCCTTTCAAATCGCGCGGCGCTTGAAGCTCGATAATAAATGTGCCTGGATATTTTGCTGCCTGCTGTTATCGAGCCCGCATTACTTGTTTTGGGGGCGCACGTTTTTAATAGAAACACTGGCGCTGTATTTATCGTTTGCGGCCGTACCCTACGCCATCGATGTTATTTATCAAAAGCCGCAATGGCGTTCGATTTTGCTGTGCACATTGTTCGCATCGCTAGCCATGCTGCAGAAGACCTCCACCGGTGGCCCGGTACTGGTGGTGCTGGGCCTGTGCTGGTCGTGGATGTGGTATAAAACCGGCGCCTGGCGCGACGGTGTTATGCGCTCGCTGGCACCCGCCGTTATCGCTTTTGGCATACCGATCGTCATAGGCGTGGCCTGGACGACGTATACCGACATGGTAAAGATGGCCAATCCGTTCGGTCCGCTACTGACCAGCACCGGCGGTTTGCGCCAGTGGAACTTCGGTCTGCTGGGCGATCATTTCTCTTTCAATTCGTACCAGCAGTTTTTTATTCGTGCCCTGCACACCAATCTCGCCACACTGATCGGCATTGTTGTTACAGGATTAACGATGTTGCGATCCGGCAACTCGACGCCGAGGACAATTTATTTTGTTGCCCTGGTATTGTTTGCGCTGCCGCTGGTGTTGTTCACCGCGCTGCATGTCCATCACGATTATTATCAATCGGCCAATCTGCTGTTTATTTTCGGCGCGCTGGCGGTGGCGATCACAGTGTGGAGCCCCATAATATCGTCGAAACAATATGTGGCGTTGATTGTTACCGCGCTGCTGGTGTTCGGTAACTTGGCGCAATTCGCGTATACCTACGGCCGAATCATGTCGCAGAAATTTAATGCGGACAACGAAACGGCATTGGCCGTCGCCGAGCTGTTGCGCAAAACACCGCGCGACAGCGCCTATATCGCCTTCGGCCTCGACTGGAGCAGCGCGGTCGGCTATTACGCGGAGCGCAAATCGTTTACCGCACCGACTTATTTTCCCGACCTCGACGATTTATGGAACCATCCGGAAAATTATTTAGGCGGCCTTGAGTTCAGCGCGGCCGTCATTTGCGGCGAGAGCACCGGCATCAACCCGAGGGCTATTAGCGCCTTTCTGTTGATGCATAGCGGTTGGCATGCAGAAGATGTTAAAGGCTGTGCAGTGTTACTTAACGATCATTGATAGAAAAATTACAACCTTAATAACCCTGCTCACAGCGCTACTTACGACGATACAACCGCTGTGGCCATGGCAGATGCTCGAACTATGGCTGCCCAATACTCGATATTATCAAGCTATGAATCTTAAACGGCAATCTATAGAGCAAGCTGGCACAGGGCGTATAAAAACTAATCGACAGCGTAGCATCGCCATTAAGTAAAATTAATAACCGGCTATGGCTCGATAACAAATGTAAAAGTTCGCTATTGCGGCAGCTTATTCAGCCTAAAGGAATATGGTTAATGACTATTTCTATCGAAAAAAATTCGATGTCGCACCGCATCGACGAGAAAAACACCGTACGCGCGTTTAAAATCATGACCCTGCTGCTGATTATCGCAGTAACCGCGATTACTCTGCGCTATATAAACCAGCCGCTACTCGATGGCATTCCGTTCCGACAGACGCAGGCCGCGCAAATCACTTACTGGATGCTGCGCGAAGGCCTGCAATGGCCCTACCAGACGCCGGTGGTCGGCGCGCCGTGGGCGATACCGTTTGAGTTTCCGATTTATCAGATGCTGGTGGCGGGATTGGTGAAAGCCACAGGGCTCGCGCTCGACACCGCCGGCCGCCTGGTCAGTTATTTGTTTCTGCTGGCGTGTTGTTTTCCGGCCTTTCAAATCGCGCGGCGCTTGAAGCTCGATAACAAATGTGCCTGGATATTTTGCTGCCTGCTGTTATCGAGTCCGCATTACTTGTTTTGGGGGCGCACGTTTTTAATAGAAATGGTGGCGCTGTATTTAACGTTTGCCGCCGTGCCTTACGCCATCGATATTATTTATCAGAAGCCGCAACGGCGCTCGATTTTACTGTGCACATTGTTCGCATCGTTAGCCATGCTGCAGAAGGCCACCACCGGCGGCCCGGTACTGGTGGTGCTGGGTCTGTGCTGGTTGTGGATGTGGTATAAAACCGGCGCCTGGCGCAACGGTATTATTCGCTCGCTGGCCCCCGCCGTCATCGCTTTTGGCATACCGATCGCACTGGGCTTTGCCTGGACCGCGTATACCGACATCGTAAAAATGTCTAACCCGTTCGGCCCGCAACTGACGAGCACCGGCGGCTTGCGCAAATGGAACTTCGGGCTGCTGGAAGATCATTTCTCTTTCAATTCGTACCAGCAGTTTTTTATTCGCGCCCTGCACACCAATCTGGCGACACTGATCGGCATTGCCGTTACCGGATTGACGATGTTGCGAGCGCGCAAATCGACAGCGAGGACCGTGTATTTAATCGCCCTCGTATTATTTGCCCTGCCGCTGGTATTGTTTACAGCCCTGCATATCCATCACGATTATTATCAATCGGCCAATCTGCTGTTTATTTTTGGCGCGCTGGCGGTGGCAATAACGGCGTGCGCTCCCACAATATCGTCGAACCAATATGCGGCGTTGATTTTTACCGCACTGTTAGTGCTCGGTAACTTGACGCAATTCGCGTATACCTACGGCAGAATTGTCGCTCAGAAATTTAGTACGGATAACGAAACGGTATTGGCCGTCGCCGAGCTGTTGCGCAACAAAACACCGCGCGACAGCGCCTATATCGCCTTCGGCCTCGATTGGAGCAGCGTGGTCGGCTATTACGCGGAGCGCAAATCGTTTACCGCGCCGGTTTATTTTCCCGACTTCGACGATTTATGGAACAATCCGGAAAAATATTTAGGCGGCTTAGAGTTCAGCGCGGCCGTCATTTGCAGCAACAGCGTTCGCAGCGGCATCAGCGACGAAGCCGTTAAAGCTTTTCCGTTGGTGCGCAGCGGCTGGCATTTAGAGACAGTTATGGGCTGCAAGGTTTTTCTTAAGGACCATTTATAGGGAAGTGGTAGTTTTACGGCAATACCCAAGAGGTAAACCGCAGATTCGCCGGCCGAAAGCCGCGGCGCTTATTATTTCGCAAACGGGGTTTATTTTTCCGGGTCGGGAGCCGCGATTTTACGCCAGCTTGCATCCGGGTTGAACACGGTCATCGCCTGCGCGATCGCTGCGGAGTCGACTCCGAGATTTTTTTCATACAACTGACCGTCGTGGCTGATCATGAAACTCATCACGCCGCTGTCGCCGTATTGCAGTGGCCACGCCACCAATGCGAAGCCGCTGACCATGCGCTGTCCGATCAGATAGCTGTAGGCGCCGCCGGGTGCATCCGCACCCTGCCCTTTCAAAATTTTGAAGCGATAACCGTGATAGCCCTCGCCAACTTTTAT
>DATIED010000233.1:0-5009 GCA_035455965.1 Spongiibacteraceae bacterium | reverse complement strand
GTGATGACCTCCTGGCTGGGGATATCGAGCACGATATCTTTGGTGGTCACGCGATAGGCGACATCGTCGATAAATGGAATGACAAAGTTGAGGCCGGGCTGCAGCGTTTGATGATACTTGCCGAAGCGTTGCACGACGAATTTGAAACCTTGCGGCACCATGCGCACGCCTTTCGCCAGAGTCACGCCGATGGCGATAATGAGTGCGACAAAAACGACCAGTGAATTCATTGCGATTCGCTCCTTGCAGTCTCTAGAATGTTTTTACCGGTTAGAATTTTTCTACCAATAGAGCGTTGCCCAATACATCGACGACGCGGCAGCGATCGCCTTCCTGCAACGGGTTTTCGCAGATGTACGGCCATTCGCCTTCGCCCAGTAGCGGCACGGTGAAGCGCACGAGGCCGCGCGCGTGTTCCGTGCTGATTTTGACCACAGTACCGATCTGACCGACCGCCGCTTCGCGCGAAATACCGGCCTTGGTTTTATCGCGCATGCGCGGTTTGAAATAGCGAAACCAGGCGATCGCCAGGACGGTTGTGGCGAGCGCCCAGATTGCGAGTTGCGCCGACAGGACGAACGGGTAAACGGCACTCAGCGCAGCGACGATAAACGCACCGAGGCCGAACCAGAGGATGGTGAAACTGGTAATAAAAACTTCCACTACGCAGAGAGCGATGCCCAGTACGATCCATTGCCACAACTCGATAGTGGAAATCATTGGCGCCTCTCTCAATCGACTTTGGCCATCAGTCTAGCATGCCCATCGCGGTCGCCGATCGAGAGGTGCCGGTGGTGTCAGGTATTCAATATTTTATAAAATTAATTTTGCGCCCACGTACAGCAACATGGCTGCGAGCGCGGGCCGTAAATATTTATCCGAGACGCGATTAGCGAGATGGCTGCCGATATAAATGCCGGGCAGCGACCCCATCAACAGATTGATGAGTAAATGCCAGTCGACGTTGCCGACGCTGGCGTGGCCGAGGCCGGCGACCAACGTCAGCGGCACCGCATGGGCGATTTCGGTGCCGACCAGCTTCACGGTGGGCAGCAGCGGATATAACAGAAACAGTGCCACGGTGCCGAGCGCGCCGGCGCCGATCGAGGTGATGGTTACCACGGTGCCGAGTAACACACCGGTTGCTACGGTGGCGATGGCCTGCTCGCGGCGGCTCATGCGCGTCAACCAGATATCGTTGCGATGGCTGTAGTCGAGTAACTTTTGCTTGAAGATGATCGCCAGCGATGTGAACACCAGCGCGTAGCCGAGCATCACCTTGATAAAGTGGTTCACTTTAGCGGGATCGAAGCCGCCGAAATGTAGGACCGCCAGTGTGATCAACGCCGCCGGCAGGCTGCCGAGCGCAAGTTCACCGGTCAGCCGCCAATCGATATTGCGCTTCTTGCTGTGCACATAAATGCCGCCCGATTTGGTGAGGGCGGCATACAACAGGTCGGTGCCGACGGCGCTGGTGGGTGCGATGCCAAAGTGTAATAGAATCGGTGTCATTAATGAGCCGCCGCCGACACCGGTCAAACCGACAATAAATCCCACCAAAAGGCCGGATAAAACATAAATCATTTCAAACTGCATAAAGACCTTTGTTGTTCAGGTGTTGATATAGCAACAGGCCGCGCAGCGTAGCAATCGCAATAGACTTTTCATAATGCATAATAGTTAGGAGCATATGCTCAAAAATCATATGCGACTTATTATTTATTGTGGATTCATGGCACATGTGGATTCATAGCACAGTCCGGCGCGAGTAAACTGCGGTCGAAGCCGTTTTGAAGGTCTGTATTTATTGCCAGGTAAGGGAGACCCACCAGTGAGCAACTCATTTTTTATGCCGGCGGAATGGCAGCCGCATAGCCGTTGTTGGATGGCATGGCCCTGCAACGAGGCAATCTGGGTTCGTGGCATGGAGTTGGCCCGGCAAAATTTTGCGGCCGTGGTGCGCGCGGTGTTGGAGTTCGAGCCAGTAACGCTATTGCTGCGACCGCAGGATCGCGCCGCCGCCTATCAGCTATGTGGCGGCCAGGTGGATTATTGGGAATATCCGCTCGACGATTCGTGGATGCGGGACTTCGGTCCGACCTTTGTGAAAAATACGGCTGGCGAATTGGCCGGCATCAATTGGCAATTCAATGGGTGGGGAAAATATCCACACGACCACGACCAGCATGTTGCGCGCCATATTCTCGAGCACGGCAAGTTACCTTGTATCGATGCGCCGTTGATTTTGGAGGGGGGCGCAATCCATGTCGATGGCGAGGGTACCGTGCTCACCACCGAGCAATGTCTCTTGCATCCGAATCGCAATCCGAACTTGAACAAAGATGAAATCGAAGCGCTGGTGTTAGAGCATCTCGGCGCTGAAAAAATACTGTGGTTGCCGCAGGGCCTGAAAGATGACGATACCGATGGCCACATCGATGAAATCGCTTGCTTTGTGGCCCCGGGGGTGGTGTTGGCGCTGATTGGCAGCGACCGCGACGATGTCGACTACCAGCCGCTGCAAACCAATTTGCATCTGTTGCGAGAAGCCACCGATGCACGCGGCCGCAAATTGGAAGTGATTACTCTGCAGCAGCCGGATGTCGTCTACAAGGGCGCTGAGCGGCTGTCGCAATCCTATATCAATTTTTATATTGCCAATGGCGGCGTAGTGATGCCGGCATTCGGCGATCAGAAGCGCGACGAGTTTGCGCGCGGTCAAATTGCGGAATTATTTCCGCGCCATAAAATCCTACAGTTGCCGGCGCGCGAGTTGGCATATGGCGGTGGCAATATTCACTGCATCACGCAACAGCAGCCGGCTGTTTAGCGGTCGCAATGAATCCTTGAGGCTCATTGTGAGCAGCAGAAGGTTTTCGAGAATAGTTAGGAGGTCGCCATGAGTAATGTCGTCGTCGCCGCAACCCAAATGGCCTGTACCTGGGATCGCACCGCCAATATCACGCGCGCCGAACAACTGGTGCGCGATGCCGCGCAACGAGGCGCGCAAATTATTTTGCTGCAGGAATTATTCGAGACGCCGTATTTCTGTATCGATCAAAGCGCTCAGCATTTTGCGCTGGCGACGCCCACCGCGGAAAATCCCGCGCTACTGCACTTTCAAAAAATAGCCCGCGAATTAAACGTGGTATTGCCGATCAGCTTTTTCGAACGTGCCAATAATGCCTATTACAACACCACCGCCGTGCTCGATGCCGATGGTTCGGTACTGGGAGTGTATCGCAAGACGCATATTCCGAATGGTCCCGGTTATCAGGAGAAGCAGTTTTTTAATCCCGGCGATACCGGCTTTAAAGTGTGGCAGACCCAATTTGGCTGCATCGGTGTCGGCATCTGTTGGGATCAATGGTTTCCGGAAACCGCGCGCGCGATGGCATTGATGGGCGCCGAGCTGATTTTTTATCCGACCGCGATAGGCTCCGAGCCGCAGGATTCTACTATCGACTCAAAAGACCATTGGCAGCGCGTCATGCAAGGGCACGCGGCAGCGAATTTGGTCCCGGTGATTGCTTCCAATCGTATCGGCACGGAGCATAGCGTAACGAGCGATGCGCTTAAAATTACCTTCTATGGCTCGTCATTTATCTGCGATGAAACCGGCGCGCTGCTGCAGGTGGCTGACCGCGAAACCGAGCAAGTATTGATTCAGAGTTTCGATTTGACAGCGCTTAAAAAGCGCCGCGCTGGTTGGGGTTTGTTCCGCGATCGGCGACCCACTGAGTATGCCGTGTTATCGACCAGCGATGGTGGCGCCGGTCATTAAGTCGAGTTTTTATAAGGACCTCGATTCCAGTGCTTTTAATAATCTCGCATCGCGACTATAGATATCCGGCTTAAAGGCGGTGTGGCCATCGTCGCCGATATCGACTGTCCAGTACGCCAATAAAATCGGTATCGGCTGCGCTAAATTCACGTTGCGTGTTTTGCCGGTGGCGAGCGCTTCATCGATGGTCGTTTGATTCCACGGCGGTGTATCCGCCAACAACAATGTAACTAAGTCCAACGCATGTTCGACGCGAATGCAGCCCGAGCTGAATGCGCGCTGATTTTGATCGAATAACTCCTGGTGCGGCGTATCGTGCAGATAAACCGAATAGCTATTCGGAAAGCGGATCGCTGCGCGGCCAAGCGCACTTCCGGGGGCCGCGTCCTGGCGTAAAGTGACATTGCCGGGATTGCGCCAATCGATTTGAGTCGCGGAGATGACCTGGCCTTTGTTGTTGAGCACGCGAATATTATTGCGCGCCAGATAGCCGGGGTCGTTGCGCACTTTCGGCAAAATATCTTTGCGCAAAATGGTGGGTGGCACGGTCCAGGTGGGGTTGAGCGTGATGTGACTGATATTCGATTTAAAAATCGGCGTGCTGCGATACGGTTTGCCGACCTGCACCCGCGAGCGCCAGATGCGCTCGCCGCCTTTGTAAAGCGAAACTTTGTAGCCGGCGACATCGACTAATACAAAGGTGGGGGGGACGTCGTGCAATAGCCAGCGGCCGCGCTCCAGATTTACGCGCAATTGATCGATGCGCGCCTGCGTGGAAACATTTAGCGCAACAAGCGTCGCAGGACCGATAGCGCCATCGCTTTGCAAATATTGTTCGCGTTGAAATTGTTTGACGGCATTGGTCAACTGGTCGTCGTAAAGATCGCCTTCAGTCGCAGCGTTGGCTATGTCACCGGCGGCCAGCAGGCGAGCGCGCAACAATAAAACGCGCGGATCGTTGACTCCGGGCTTTAATGTAGGCCCATCCGGTAGCTGCGGCCAGCCGCCGGTGCTGGCCAGCTCGCGCAAGCGCGCCAGTGCCGCCACTAATTTGGCGTACAGCGGATGCTGCGGCCGCGCTTGCGCAAATAGATCGGGAATTTTCCCGTCGATAATCGTCGCCGTGGTTACCGGCACGGACTCCAGCGCGGTAATACCGCTGGCCCCGAAATTCCAATCCTCATCGAGACTGGTCGGATCGACTTTGCCGTGCAATAAATGATGC
>DATIED010000232.1:0-9349 GCA_035455965.1 Spongiibacteraceae bacterium | reverse complement strand
GGCGGTATTCGCACCGTGCAGGATATTCGCCGCATGCTGAATGCCGGCGCGGACAAAGTCAGCATCAATAGCGCCGCCATTCTCAACCCGGACTTCGTTAAAGAGGCAGCAGAGCGCTTCGGCTCCCAATGCATTGTGGTGGCGATCGATAGCAAGCAGGTCAACTTGCCTGGAGAACAGCCGCGCTGGGAAATCTTCACTCACGGTGGCCGGCGCGCCACCGGTATCGATGCCGTTGAATGGGCTGTCCGGATGGTGGCGAACGGTGCCGGTGAATTGTTGCTGACCAGCATGGATCGCGACGGGACCAAAGCCGGTTTCGATTTGGCTGTTACGCGCGCCATTAGCGATGCAGTGGCAGTGCCAGTCATAGCCTCGGGCGGCGTCGGCAACCTCGATCATTTAGTAGCTGGAGTTCAGGAAGGTGGTGCGGATGCCGTATTAGCAGCCAGTATTTTTCACTTCGGGGAATACACCGTACCGCAGGCTAAACGTTACTTGGCGGAACACGGTGTCGAGATTCGCCTGTAGCGGCGAATCTCAATACTATTAATTAGCTGGAAGAGTGCGTAATTAGCTGGAATAGTGGGCTGGGGTCAGTGATGCGTAGAGACGGGACAGCGTTTTGGGCTCCGCCAGCGTCATAAACTCTAAGAAATCGTACAACCCTTGCTCGGCTTCGCCGCGATCGTCGAATGGTCCCATCGGCGCGCCTTCGCGGGTTTTGAAATACCAATCGCCACTCACTACGAAAAACCGATTGTGCCGACCTGGAACCTTACCTAGTTCGCCTGCCCGATTGAGGTTCATTGCCATGATCAAGTTCGCCTGGATTGGTGAATATCACTGATGTGATTTGATTCTAATCATTTTTTCTCATTTGTATATAGTCACAACAGTGACTCGCGTCAAAGACCCGACATTTGTATACCCACCTTCATACCCAAAGCTGGCAATGGCAATCTATTGACCTCGAACTCAGCATTTTAGCGTCGAGTGCCCGACACTATTACCCCTCCCCCTTTTTATTCGGGCGTAGCTTTTGCCGCTACAGAGCCGTTGCTTAAGGTCGTGACGCCCAGAATATTGAGCCCCTTCAACAGGGTCAGTGCCTCGTAAAGCTGGTTATCGCTGCTGATCAATTTATCCTGTTGCTCCTGCTTGCGCGCCTTGCTGTTGCTCTCCTTACCGCCATCGCCATTGCGCAAGTGCCCCTCGAGATCCGCCTCGGTAATGTTATCGCCGCGCGGCAAGGTCTCGAATTTGGCCCGCTCTATTTCGACATCCGGGGCAATACCGTGCGCCTGAATCGAGCGGCCGTTGGGGGTAAAATAGCGGGCTGTGGTCAGTTTGATGGCGCTGGTATCGGACAACGGCATCACGGTCTGCACCGAGCCCTTGCCAAAGCTTTCAGTACCCATGATCACGGCCCGCTTCTGATCCTGTAGCGCACCCGCGACGATTTCAGAGGCCGAAGCGGAGCCGCCATTGATCAATACGACTATCGGCACTCCCTCGGCAATATCATCCGGCGTGGCGCGAAATTGCGATTTCGAGTTCGGCAAACGACCCTCTGTGTATACGATCAAGCCCTCTTTGATAAACGCATCCGCAACATCGACCGCCGACTGCAGAATCCCGCCCGGATTGTTGCGCAAATCAACCACCAGGCCTTTCAGATCTTTATTTTCCTTTTTGAGCTTTTCTACCGCCTTGCGAAACTCCGGGCCGGTGTTGGCCTGAAATTGAGCGACCCGAATATAGCCAAACCCCGGCTCCAGGCTACGACTTTTCACGCTCAGCACTTTAATAGTGTCGCGCTTCAGCTTCACATCGAAGGGTTGATGCACCCCCTCGCGTACGATGGTCAATTCGATAACACTGCCGCGTGGACCGCGCATCGAGTCGACCGCCTCGTTTAAAGCCATGCCTTTGACCGGCTTACCGTCGATTTTGATAATCAAATCGCCGGCTTCGATACCCGCCTTTTGTGCGGGTGTATCGTCGAGCGGGCTGATGACCTTAACAAAACCGTCTTCAAGGCCGACCTCTAAACCCAGGCCGCCAAACTCGCCACTGGTATTGACCTGCAGTTCGTCGAAGGATTTGGCATCGAGGTAAGTGGAATGCGGATCCAGGCCGGACAACATGCCGCGAATGGCATTCTCCAATAGCGTTTTATCGTCCACCGGCTCGACATAGCTTTGTTTGATTTGATTAAACACATCGGCAAAGGTACGCAGCTCGTCCAGCGGAAGCTTGCCCTCGTCGGGCTTTACATCCTGGGCCGAAAGCCCCGCTGCAAATAAGACCGTGGCGAGCGTCAAGGCCCAACGAAAACCCTGCTTATTCATAACCAACCTCTGCGGCTCAGCCACTTTAAATTGTTAAGAAAACTCAAATTGTTAAGAAAGTTGCGCTCACGCGCGTCGACACCAGTCCGCGGGGTCCGCAGGCACGCCTTTATGGCGTATCTCAAAGTACAAGCCCACATGCTCTTCGCCGCCGGTACTGCCGACCGTGGCAATGGCCTCGCCGGCTTTGACCGCGTCGCCGGTCGCCTTCAACAACGTTTGATTGTGAGCATAGAGGCTGATGTAACCGTCGCCGTGGTCGACGATGATCAACAAACCCGAGCCACGCAACCAATCTGCAAATACGACCTTGCCGTTATGTATCGCCTGCACATTATCGCCTTCGCGGGCCTGAATGCTAATGCCCTGCCAGCGCATTTCGGTGCCGTCCCGCAGACCGCCGAACTGATTCTCCGGCTTACCGGCAACCGGCCAGGGCAATTGCCCGCGCAGCTCGCGAAACGGACGCCCGCCATAGACTGGCTGCAATTGCGAATTCGCCAGACTCTGACGCTCCTGGCTTTCGCGCTCCTTGGCTTCGCGTGCACGCGCATCGCGCTCGATTTTTTTCAATACTTGCTCGAGTGCATCGCGATCGCGCGCACGCTGCTTGAGTTGATCGTCTTTGCTTTGAATGGTGCTATTGATGCTCGCCAATGTCCGCGTGCGATCGGCACGCGCACTCATCAGCTGCTGCCGCTCTTTATCCAGATCGACTTTGGCCACCCGCAGACTTTCTGTTTTTTGTTCGATTTCCGGCTGCATTGCATCGAGTTTGCTGATCAGCTCGATATACGCGCTGATTTGCTCGGAGCGCGCTCGATTGAAATAATCGTAATAGACCATGGTACGGCTGATCTTCTCTGGATCCTCCTGATTCAACAAAGCCTTTAAACGATTTTGCTGGCCTATTTCATAAGCCGCACGCACCTGCCGCCCGATCTGCAATTGCTGCTCGTTTTTGGCGTGCTGCAAACTTTGACGTTGCTGCTGCAGCTTCTGCAGCTCCTGTTCCTGCTGCTGTAATTGCTGTTGGATACGCTGAATTTTCTGCTGGGTTTCGTTGATCTCGGACTCGGACTTATGTAAAGACTGCTGTAGCTCGACGCGCTGCCCCTTAAATTGCTGCAGAACCTCTTTTAACTTGCCGATCTCATTTTTGATGTCGTCGAGTTGCTGACGCGCGCCGTCGTTGTCGGCCGCCAATGCGGGTGCCACCGCCAACACACAACAGATCGACCAACATGCATTGCGCCACATTTTCAATATCGTTCCAGCTGTACGCATCTAATTAAGCTGCAACAAATTATGGCCGGTCATTTCCGGCGGCTGCGGCAAACCCAGCAGCGCGAGCATAGTCGGCGCTACGTCCGCGAGCTTGCCTCCGCTTTGCCGTAAAGTCAGTTCGCGCGCGCCGATATAAACCAGCGGCACCAGATCGGTGGTGTGCTGCGTATGCAATTGCCCGCTGTCGTAATCCATCATTTGCTCGCAGTTGCCATGATCGGCCGTGATCAATGCTTCGCCACCCACTTCGCGCAGCGCGGCAATCACGCGCGCCAGACAGGCATCGATCGCTTCGACCGCTTTAACCGCAGCAGCGAAGACGCCGGTGTGCCCTACCATATCGCCGTTGGCATAGTTGCAGATAATGACATCGTATTTGCCACCCTTGATCGCTTCGACCAATTTATCGGTCACTTCGGGCGCGCTCATTTCCGGCTTTAGATCGTAGGTCGCCACCTGCGGCGACGGCACTAATATCCGATCCTCGCCAGGAAACACTGCTTCGCGACCGCCGCTGAAAAAGAATGTCACATGCGCGTACTTTTCAGTTTCAGCAATTCGCAATTGAGTTTTGTGTAAATTGGCCAAGTATTCGCCCAACACATTCGCCATCGACGTCGATTCATAGGCGCAGCTCGCTTGAATGTCGTCGGCATAATGCGTGGTCATTACAAAATCGGCGAGCTGCGGCCAGTGCGTGCGCGTAAAGCCATCGAATTTAGCGTCGGTCAAAGAGCGGGTTATTTCGCGCGCGCGATCGGAGCGGAAATTCATAAATATCGCAACATCGCCATCGTCGAGCACAACCCTGGGCTCGCCCGCAGCCTGCACAACCGTCGCTTTCACAAACTCATCGTCTTCGCCGCGCTCGTAGGCGGCGCGCAAACCATCGATCGCATCGGCGACGTGAAACTGCGCCTTGGCCTCGGTCAGCAACTCGTAGGCGACTTGCACGCGATCCCAGCGATTGTCGCGGTCCATCGCGTAGTAGCGACCGATAATAGAGGCGATGCGACCACAACCCAGCTTGGCAAATTTAGCGGTCAGCGCCTGCAGAGATAGCTCGGCACTGCGCGGCGGTGTATCCCGCCCGTCGAGGAACGCGTGTACATAAACTTTGTTTGCGCCGCGCCGCGCCGCCAACTCAACCATGGCGTGGATATGCGACTCGTGGCTGTGCACGCCACCGCTCGATAACAGCCCCAATATATGGATCGCCTTACCGGTCTCGATTGCCTGATCGACCGCTTTTACATAAGCGGGATTGGTGAAAAAATCACCGCTGGCGATCGCTTCGTCGATACGAGTAATGCTCTGAAACATAACCCGGCCGGCGCCGAGACTCATATGGCCGACCTCGGAATTACCGAACTGCCCGTCCGGCAGACCGACATCCAGGCCCGAACCGGAGATCAGTGTCTTTGGCGCCGTCGCCCACAATGAATCCCAGGTCGGCGTGTTGGCTTGATAAATTGCATTGTCTTCGGGCGCGGCGCGATAGCCCCACCCATCGAGAATAATCAGTGTTAATGGCTTGGCTTGGGTTTCCATTGCGCTTCTACAGTTAAGCTTTAAAAACGGCGGTATATGGCGAAAGCTGAATTGTAGCTTGGCGCTCAGGGAATAACCACGACGCGATACTGTGGCAAATCGAGGTCGGCGTGTATACTTACGCGCCGGTTTGGCAGGCGTCCCGACTTTTTGTCACATATCCGTTTTACACTAGGCGAACTAATGATTCTCGAATTTTTGCTCCAGCAGTGGCCATTGGTTGCCGGCTTAGTAGTGAGCGTGCTGTTACTGATTGCGCATAGCGCCCGGCGCGGCGGCAATACCGTCACACCGCAACAGTTAGTCAACCTCGTCAACAACCAGCAAGCTGCGGTGATAGATTTACGCGAAGCGGCGGATTTTCGTAAAGGCCATATCGTCGATGCGATCAACATTCCGTACGCGAAAATCGATGACCGCTGGAGTGAATTGGAATCGTTGCGCGAGCGCCCAATCGTTTTGGTCTGCAAACTCGGTCAATTTTCGTCGGCGATAGGAACGCGCTTGCTGGCGAAAGGCTTTACTCAAGTGCATCGCTTGCAAGGCGGTATCGGCGATTGGCAAGCTTCCCAGATGCCGCTGGTAAAAAGTTAAATACTGCGATGGCTGTCGTTATTTATACCACCGCCTATTGCCCCTACTGCATTCGGGCCAAGCGCTTGCTCGACAGCAAAGCAACGCCGTATGAAGAAATAAAAGTCGACAGCAATCCTGCCCTGCGTCGCGAAATGACCCAGCTCAGCGGCCGCCATACGGTGCCGCAAATATGGATTGGCGAACGGCATATCGGCGGCTGCGACGAGTTATATGCGCTGGAGCGCGGCGGTCAATTGGATGACTTGTTAGCCGGCGATCGCGCACCCAACCCCTGACAACATAAAACCTAACGAGGAATTATCATGACAGACCAACAACCTACAGCGGCAGCGCCGGAACAGCAATTTGCACTGCAGCGCATTTTCGTCAGAGATCTTTCCTACGAAGTGCCAATGGGCCCGCAAGTATTCACCAAGCAATGGCAGCCGCAAGTGCAGGTCGATTTGAACACACGCAGCGATCATGTCGCCGACGATATTTACGAAGCCGTATTGACGATCACCATCACCGCCAAACTCGGCACCGAAACCGCATTTTTGATCGAGCTGCAGCAAGCAGGCCTGTTCCTGGTAAAAGGCTTGGAAGGCGAGCAATTGCGGCGTGTATTAATGGTCATGTGCCCGAACATATTGTTTCCATATGCTCGCGAAGCCATCGATTCGTTATCGCTGCGCGGCAGCTTCCCGCCGCTGATGCTGCAACCGGTCAATTTCGAGGCCTTGTACGCACAGGCGATGCAACAAGCCCAAGAGCCTGCACCGAGCGTTCAGTAGCTACCGATAAAGTCCAGCTGACGCCACGCTTCGAACACCGCAATCGCTACGGTGTTCGATAAATTCAAGCTGCGACTGTGTTCGCGCATCGGCAGTCGCAATACCTGTTCCGGTGGCAAGGCCTGCAGTAAATCCTGCGGCAAGCCCCTGCTTTCGGGACCAAACAAGAAGGCATCGTTCAGCGCAAACCGCGTGCTGCCGAATGCCTGCTTGCCCTTCGTACTAAAGGCAAATAATCGCGGCGGCTGTTGCGTGCTTAAGTAGGCATCGAGATTGTCGTGAATCTGTAAATTCGCCCATTCGCGATAATCCAAACCCGCGCGCCGCAATTTTTTATCATCCAACTCGAATCCCAGCGGCTTAATCAAATGCAACCGCGCACCCGTGTTCGCGCACAAGCGAATGACGTTGCCAGTATTGGGCGGAATTTCCGGCTCATATAACACTACATCCAACATAATTAGCTCGGCCGATAAACTTTGATATTTGCAAACCCTTGTTCGACCAGATGTGCCGCATGCAATTTACTCATCACGCCTTTATCGCAATACAACAAATAAGTTTTCTGCTGGTCGAGCTGCTGAAATTTACTCTGTAATTCGTAGAAGGGAATATTATCGATACGCACATTGCCTGCGCGCAGCGGAGCGCGCTGCGCTTCGCTCGGGTGCCGAACATCGATAATAATCGCATCTGCAATCGGCGCAGCGAGAACCTCTACTGACGTCTGCTGAACGTCTTCGTTTGCGATCTCATCGATATTGATGTAACGCGCACTGGCAATGGCATTCGCCAATACGGCGCTATCGAATTTGGTTTCTTCATGCTCGATTTTTAAAAGTTTTGCGCGCGTGGTCGGCTTAACTGAAATAACACCGCAGTATTCCGGCATATGTTTAGCAAATTGCTCGGTGCCGATATCCATCGCCATATTGATAATTTCGCCCTTGCTCATGGTAATGAGCGGGCGCAACACCAACATGTCGCTGGCGCGATCGATAACGGTGAGGTTCGTCAATGTTTGACTCGAAACCTGAGCAACGCTTTCGCCGGTCACTAATGCTTTCGCTTCCAACTGCTCGGCCACTTGCGCGGCGGCACGCAGCATCATGCGTTTTAGCACCACACCCATTTGCGAGTCATCGACATTTTTTAGAATTTCCGCGACCACATCTTCGAACGGCACGGCAACGAACTTTACGCGCGAAGCCGAACCGTATCTTGCCCATATATAATGCGCAACCTCCTTAACACCCAGCTCGTGCTGGCGGCCACCCAGATTAAAAAAGCAGAAGTGCGTACGCATCCCACGCCGCATGGTCAGAAAACTTGCCACCGTAGAATCGAAGCCGCCGGAGATCAACGACAACACCGACTCCTGCGTACCGAGTGGAAACCCGCCGATGCCAGGATATTGCTCATGCACCACATACAATCGATTATCGCGAATCTCGACACGCACCATCTCATCCGGATTATGCAAATCGACACCGCGTGCATGACCGTTTTGCAACAGCTCGCCGCCGATATAACGTTCTGCCTCGGTCGACGTAAAAGGATGATCGCCGCTGCGTTTGCAACGCACTACGAAGGTTTTACCGCGTAACCGCTCAGCCCATAACGATGCTGTTTTTTGATAGGCATCCGCCAAATCGACAAACGGGAACTCCTGAACCTCCAGGAAATAGGCAATGCCGGCGGTACTGGCCAATATCTCGATCAACCGACGCTGCTGCTCGCCGTCCTCCAAAACCGTTTCGATTACCAACTTATCCCAGTCGCGCTGAATATAAATATCCGGATCGATGGGTTTCATCTGCGCGCGCAAGTTATCGCGCAGTTGTTTGGTGAATTGCTTGCGGACGGGGCGGCTTTTAATGGTAATTTCAGGGAAAAATTTAACAATAAATTTCATTGAGGGGGGCTCAAAAGCGAATAAGTAAGTATACCCTGCAGAGCCTGGGGAGGCTTCTGCCGGAAACACGGCACCTATTGCACCAAATGTGCGCACTATCGCACCAAATTGATGCACAACATTGGAGCGCCTCTGTAAAATAGGTCAAAGGTGGTATAAATTCAGCAGCTTAACCAAGCTGATCCGCTGGCATAGAGTTTGCCTCGCCCACCTTTAACTGTGGGGCACCATCAACAGCAGTGAGTAAATACCCGAATTAGTTTTATAATCGCCGGCCTTGTATTCCTGGCGGCCAGATAGCGCGCAATATTCACCCTTGACCCTTGATTGGAGGAAGTCCAAAAATGTCAGAGAAAACTCTGCAAATGATGAAAGATAACGAAGTGAAGTGGATCGACTTCCGCTTTACCGACACCATCGGCAAGGAGCAGCACGTTACCTATCCGGCCCACTCGGTAGACGCCGGCACGTTCTCTTCCGGCAAGATGTTCGACGGCTCCTCAATCGCTGGCTGGAAAGGCATCAACGACTCCGACATGATCCTGATGCCGGACGATTCGACCGCGACGATGGACCCCTTCTTCGACGACGCCACCATAATCCTGCGTTGCACCATTGTTGAACCTGCTACCGGCCAAGGTTATGAACGCGACCCCCGCTCGGTTGGTCAACGCGCCGAAGCGTATCTGAAGTCGACTGGTATTGCCGACTCGGCGCTGTTCGGACCCGAACCTGAGTTCTTTATTTTCGACGACGTTAAATGGCATGTCGATATCTCCGGCGCCAGCTACTCGATCAATTCCAGCGAAGCGGCCTGGTCCTCCAACCGCGAGTACGCGGAAGGCAACACCGGCCACCGTCCGGGCATCAAA
>DATIED010000231.1:0-5933 GCA_035455965.1 Spongiibacteraceae bacterium | reverse complement strand
AAATTGATTACACGCTACGTTGCGCTGCAGGTGGCGGCGGCGATCCTGCTGGTGCTGGCGGTATTACTTGGATTGGAACTGGTGATCGGCCTGCTCGATCAGAGCGCCGATCTCGGTGGCCGCTATACGTTGGGACCGGCCGCATATTACACGTTGATGACGCTGCCCAGCCATCTCGCGCAATTCTTACCGTTTGCGGTGTTGATCGGCTGCCTCGCCGGTCTCGGTTCGCTGGCAAGCACCAGCGAGCTGACGGTTATTCGCGCTGCCGGCGTATCTATTGCGCGCATTCTTTGGATGGCATTGCGCCCGGCACTGTTAGTGACGTTTTTCGGTTTGATGATAGCCGAGTTTATCGCGCCGCAGTGCCAGCAGATCGCCCAGAGTTATCGCGCAATGCTGCAGCAGCAAAAGGATATCAGCATCAGCGAATACGGCTTGTGGCATCGCGAGGGCAATAGTTTCGTGCATTTCAACGCGGTGCAGCCGAACGGTATTATATTCGGCGTTACGATGTTTACGCTGGACGAGCAGCGCCATCTGCAATCGACCCTGTTCGCCCAGCGCGCGACTTATCAAAGCGACCACTGGTTGTTGGAGGATGTGCGCGAGACGCATTTCAGCGCCGATCACCTGCAAAATTCGAGCACTCCCACGCGCGAGTGGCAGACGCAGTTGTCGCCGCAACTGCTGAATATTCTGGTGCTCAATCCGGTCGATCTGTCGATCAGTGGATTGTGGAAGTACGTGAGCTTTTTAAAAGAGCAGGGCTCCAATAGCGGCGAGTACGAACTGGCGTTATGGAATAAATTGCTGCAGCCGTTGGCGATAATCAGTCTGGTACTGGTGGCGGCATCGATTATTTTCGGCCCGCTGCGCCAGGCGTCGATGGGGTCGCGCATTTTTGTCGGTCTGCTGATCGGCATTGTGTTTCGCATCAGCCAGGATATGTTGGGGCCAGCGAGTCTGGTATTCGGTTTCGCGCCGGTACTGGCTTCGCTGATACCTATTTTGGTCAGCTTAGTGGTCGGTGTTTTTCTGCTGAGGCGGCGGTTATAGGCTTTTTTACATCGTTGGCCGTCAGCTGCGTTACCTGCCTGAATTTTTCAAAGCTCCTCATGCCCTGAGCTCAGCGGCGCACCGACAAGGGTGCGCCACTCTATGCTGAGATTTCGACAGTAGATTCAAGCGTGGCATTAGTCGGGCCTTTGAAAAACTCAGGCAGGCACCGCTCGATGTTCCGCTACCGTGTTCCGTTTACCATCGCGATTGGTGCCGATCGAATCGGCAGCGTAGGGTGGATCATTCGATCCACCTGACATACCTGCAGATGCTCTAAAGTGGCCTCGTCGGTTGCGGCACCTGCCTGAATTTTTCAAAGGCCCTCATGCCCGGAGCTCCGCGGCGCACCGGCAAGGGTGCGCCACTCTGCGCTGATATTTCGACAGTAGATTCAAGCGCGGTATTAGTCGGGCCTTTGAAAAACTCAGGCAGGCGCCGCTCGATGCTCCTCTGCCGTGTTCCGTTTGCCGTCGCGATTGATGCTAATCATGCGGAAGCAGCCGCTGTGGTTTCCATGCTGTTCGTTTTGGGCGTTTATTTTTCGCGTTTATTTTTTGGTTTCGGTTTTTTCGGGATGACGATCACGCGCGTATTGGAGGCGCGGTCGTGCCAGGCCAGACGGTCGCGATCCAGCCAGATCCACCAGTAGCCCAAGCCTGCACACAGCAGCGAAAAAAAGCCTACGGCTAGGCGAATCAGGCATTGGCGAAAACTCGGACGGCCGCCGCTGATATTGTCGAGGCGCAAGCGCCATGCCTGCATACCCAGCGTTTGGCCATTGCGGCGCCAGAAATAATAATAAAAACCGACGATCATGCCGATCATATACAGCAGCATCGCCCAGCGCGGAGCGATCGGTGGCAACTCGTGAATCACGCCGTCCGTCTGCAGACCGATACTGTGCTGGCGCAAGCCTGTGAGGATAAATAACGGCACCACCAGCAGACCAAAAATCAGAAAGCTATCGTAGCCCAGCGCCGCGAGGCGAGCGATTGGCCCGGCGCTCGAGAGGGCGGGTGGCGGAGTGGTGTGCGAACTAGCGGGGGTGTCGAGAGCTGAGGGCATTGCAGATAACCGCGACCGGAACGAAGGACAGTCATTCTAGCAAACGTGTGGATCGACTGCCGATCGGCTATCGATTTAGCAGCTACGTTTTCGGAAAGGCGGCGTTTTCAGAAAAGCTACGTTCTCAGAAAACCTATGGCCTTAGAAACTATAGCCGACCTTGAAGCGAACTTCGTCGCTGGTGACTTTCACGTTGTAGTCGATATCGGTGGCGAAAGAGTGCGTTTTACCGGTCCCGTTTTCGTCGGGTAGTGCCGACATCGTCTGGGCATTGTGGTCGCGATACGACTTGTAGGCGGTTTTAAGATAGGAGCGAAATATTTCGCCGAAGGCGGAGCCTCCGCGGCGGGCTTTGTAACCGGGTTGGAACTGCTGCATCCAGGCCAGGTTGAAGCGCAGGTTGGGGTCGTCCTCGGCGACCAGTTGATTGCCGTGTTCGGCATCGGTGACGATCGTAAAACTGCGGGTCGGCTGGTAGCCGTCGGGGGTATGGTTTTTTTGCAATTGGTGATAGAAAGCGTCGTCGTTTTCAGCGGCCTGGCAGTTCTGCATCAGTCCCGTTTGTATCAACCCCAGGCTGGCGGCGAAACACCAGGGCGCCAGCGCGATCGAGCTGCGGTAGGGAAGACGGAGCGAGACTGACATGATATTTCCCCTGAGCGACTAACTATTACCGTTAAATCCTGTAAACCGATCTGCCCACTATCAGTTTGGCAAATTTACCGCTAAAAAGGAGCTACTTTTGTTAGACGGCTTTTGCATATTCGAGGCTGGCATCTTGCCAGATCGTTCCTAATAAGCTGTCCGCTACTATGTGCGATTATATTAATTAATTGGCAATGTAGCTGCTGGATAAAGCCGCGATAATGCTGCCGGCGATAACTGTGACAATTTGCACGCTTGGTATGACAAAACGGAGAACCCATGCACATTCTGCTTATCGAGGACGACCAGGGCGTCGCCGACTACATCGGTCGCGGCTTGCGCGATAATCATCACAGCGTCGAACACGTCGCCAACGGCTTGGAAGGTTTGCAGCGCGGCCAGGCGGGCGCGTTCGACGCGCTGATCGTCGATCGCATGCTGCCGGGCCTGGATGGTTTACAGGTGATCGAAGACCTGCGCCGCAATGGTAATAAAGTGCCGGTGTTAATCCTGAGCGCGCTCGGCGATGTCGACGATCGCGTCAATGGTCTGCGCGCCGGCGGCGACGATTATCTGGTGAAGCCGTTTGCCTTCGCCGAACTGATGGCGCGCCTGGAGGCGATTCTGCGGCGCCAGCAGACCAGCAGCTATGAAACGCGCTTAAAAGTCGCCGATCTCGAGATGGATATGTTGTCGCATCGAGTGAGCCGGGCCGGTCAAGTACTCAATCTGCAGCCGCGCGAATACAAGCTGCTCGAATATTTGATGCGGCACGCAGGCCAGGTCGTGACTCGCACGATGTTGCTGGAGAACGTGTGGGACTACCATTTCGATCCGCAAACCAACGTGATCGACGTACATATCAGTCGGCTACGTCAAAAAATCGATCGCGGTTTTGAGTTGACGCTCTTGAGTACGGTGCGCGGTGCGGGTTATTTACTGCAGGATCCCGGCACTGTATGAACATAAAGAAAATACTAGCCAGTCTCACGTTCCGGTTTATGGTCGCCTATGTAGCCGGTTTGAGTCTGGCGGTCTTCGTTGTTCTGGCCTTGTTATTCGCCTCGTATTCATACAACTATTTCAGCGAGGTCAACAAAACCACGCATAACGAAGCGCTGCGCCTGGAGGATATCTATAACAAAGGCGGTCGTGCGGCGTTGGCGGAGGTCTTGGCGGCACCGCAATCGGGCCGGGCGGCGCAGGATTTTTTATATTTGTTGGTGGATAAGGATCGCAATAAATTGAGCGGCACGCTGCACAGCTGGCCGGCCAATAGTTATGCGAGCTGGCTGGCGCTGGAGTACGGCGTTTCCTTTGAGGGGTGGGCGCCCGGGCGCGAGCAATTGATCGCCGCCACGGTGCCGCTGCGCGATGGCGAAATGCTGCTGGTGGCGCGCGATTACAGCGATATGATTCTGTTCGAGCGCATCATCGTCAGCGTGTTATTGCGCAGTATGATCGTGACCATTGTGATGGGCGCGCTCGGCGGTGCGGTGGTGGCGGGGCGCGGTTTGCAGAGCGTCGATGCGATCAACCGCGCGGTGCAGTCGATCATGGCCGGCGATTTCGCCAAGCGCATCGAGCTGCACAATTCGGGCGGCGACTTCCTCACGCTGGCAATCAATATCAACCGGATGCTCGATCGTATTCAAACGCTGATGGAAGGCATGCGGCAGGTTTCCGATAATATTGCCCACGATTTGCGCACGCCACTGACGCGCCTGCGCAATCATTTGGCAAGTTTGCAGGCGCGGGTCGATGGCGACGCACAACATACCGTGCACGCATTGCTGGAGGAGGCGGATAGCTTGCTGGCCACCTTCAGCGCATTATTGCGCATCGCGCAGGTTGAGTCAGGCAATCGCCTGTCGGGATTTTCCCGGCTGGATTTGAGCGTTATTCTGCATGACGTGGTCGAGTTATACGAACCGCTGGCGATGGAAAAGCAGATCGTCGTCACCACCGAGGTACAAGCGCCGCTGCCGTTATCGGGCGATCGCGACCTGCTGTTTCAGGCGTTTGCCAATCTGCTCGACAACGCGATCAAGTACACGCCGGAGCACGGTGCCATTTGTATCCGCTCCAGCGGCAGAGACGGCGGCTTGCTGGTGGAAGTTGCCGACAGCGGTGTCGGTATCAGTCAGGCGGATCGAGAGCGTGTGTTTCGGCGTTTTTTTAGAGTCGAGTCGAGCCGCAGTATGCAACCGGGTAACGGTCTTGGTTTGAGTCTCGTGCAGGCGGTGGTGAATTTACATCGCGGCAGTATCGTCCTCGGCGATAACTCGCCGGGCCTTAAGGTCGCCGTGCGCTTGCCATCGACTGCTTAGCGCCCGCTCGCAGCGGTCAAAGCAGTTTTATATGATCGGTAGATGGCGCTGCCGTCACGGTTTTATGGCGCTGCTCTGGCGTCAGTAAATCCACGCCGCTTGGCGCCAGCGATAACTGACTGATATCCACTTCTACAGCGGCACGAACTTCATGCAATGTTTCGAGCGGAGCGCCGACCGGCGCCAGGCCGTAGTCGCCGACCTCCGGCATTGCCGACGGTATAACCGCTCGCTCTGCCGCCGTCAGCAAGTCGGCGCCGGCCTCGCGCAACGTTAGATGGTCTACATTCGGCGCCATTGTATCGGTCGCATGGTGCTGTGACGGATCGAGCAATGGTCCCGGCGCTGCCACAGTTAAATGGCTGAGATCGATAATAGCTGCGCTGACCTGGCGTTGCTCATCCGCATTCAAGACATTAGAGCCAACCGGCGCGAGAGTTAAACTTCCGCTTACAGTTTGAGGTGTAACTATTTGAGCTGCTTCGTGTTGGGCTGAGTCGTTTTGAATGCTGGCAGGCGCGGCGGCAGGCGTCGCCACATTATCAGGAGCAGCCTGCGTTTGCGCTTTGAAGGCCACTTCGACGCCGGCGTTCTGCAGCGTGTCGCGATATTTTAAAGCGGTGTTTTTGTCCACGCCGCGCTTCAGCAATTGGGGTTTGCCGCTCAGTAAACCAAGCATGGTAGCGGGTGTGGATTTAAAAATTTGCGCGAGCCGTTCGGCTGCCACCGGGCGATCGAGATCCGCAGCCAGCTTACCGGTCAGATAGACATCGTACATTGGTACATCCATGGATGATCCCTATCGGTCGCGGTGAATTCGCTTAACGTTAG
>DATIED010000230.1:0-3274 GCA_035455965.1 Spongiibacteraceae bacterium | reverse complement strand
TCGCCGGTCCGCAGTTCCACTCGGCCGAGTGGCGCACCGACGTCGACCTCGCCGGGAAACGGGTCGCCGTCGTCGGCACCGGCGCCAGCGCCATGCAGTTCGTGCCGCCGCTGGCCGAGATGGTCGACCACCTCACCGTCTTCCAGCGATCGCCGCAGTGGGCCCGGCCCATCGACGACTACCACCGCACGGTGTCCGAGGGGACCAAGTGGCTGCTGCACAACCTCCCCTTCTACGCCCAGTGGTACCGGTTCTCGCTGTTCTGGCGGTTCGGCGACGGCCTCCACCGGGCGCTGCAGATCGACCCCGAGTGGCCGCATCCCGAGCGCGCGTTGAATAAACGCAACGATCGCCATCGCATCGAGCTGACCGAATACATCGAAAACGAGTTGAATCACGACGCCGAACTGATCGCGAAATGTCTGCCGGATTATCCGCCGTTCGGCAAACGTATTCTGGTCGATAACGGTTGGTTCAAAACCTTGCTGCGCGACAATGTCGAGTTGGTTACCGATCCGATCGCGCGCATCACTGCGAGTGGTGTCGAACTCGAAGACGCACGCGCCATCGAGTTCGACGCAATTATTATCGCTACCGGCTTTCAGGCGTCGGGCATGCTCGGCGATATGCAGATTAGCGGGCGCGAAGGACGCACCCTGGCGCAGCAGTGGGGCGACGATGATCCGCGCGCGTATCTCGGTATGAGCGCGCCAGGTTTTCCGAATTTATTTTTCCTGTACGGGCCGAATACCAATCTGGGACACGGCGGCAGCATTATTTTTCAGGCGGAATGTCAGACGCGCTACATCATCGGTTGTGTCGCGCAAATGCTGGAGCAGGGCGCATCGAGCATTGAGTGCCGTACTGATAAGCACGACGAGTACAACGCCAGGGTCGATGCGGCGCACGCCAATATGATCTGGACCCACCCCGGCATGGCCACCTACTACCGCAACTCTGCCGGCCGCGTGGTGACCAACTCGCCGTGGCGCCTGGTCGACTATTGGACCATGACGCATGCGCCCGATATGGCCGACTATCATTTAACGGCGGCAGGTGGCTAACGTTGGGGGACGACACTTAAAATCAATCGAGCAGGGCGGGCAAAAAAGCATTGTGTTTTAATGTACTCATGGCATCGCCTGTATCGCCGTTGCGACATCGCGGCTAAGTGTCGCCAAGGCGCGATTGTGCGCGGCTACCAATGCCGCATAATCATCGCTATTTGCTGCTTCGCGAGTAATTGTGCGTCCGCTTTTAGTGATGCCTCCCTTATTGGTGGCGCGTACCGTCCATAAAAATTCATCGCGGATCCCTTCGCCGACGATCGAATCGAAATGCTGCACATCGATCAGCACACGATAGTCGGCGACTACCGTGTGGCTTTGCGCGAACGACGACACCCGTGCACCGGATAGTGAGTGAGCGAGGTTGTCGGCAACCACTCGCGCAATGCCGCTGTCTAACGGTTCCGCCCAGCGCGACTGCTCGGCTACCGACACTTGGCTATCGGCCATAAGCACAACCATCTGTGGGCGATCGACCACGTCGGGTATTGTGATGGGGCCGATCACAACACCGTAATTGGCGGCCCTTTCTTGCAAAAATGGCTGCGAAGATAGCTGCGCAGTCGGCTGCGCGTCGATATTGGCGCTAAGCGCGTAGTAGCGCTCGCGCGGCGCCGATCCGCAACCGATTAAGGCTGATGTCGATACCAGCAGCGCGGCGCTGAGCGCAGCGATTTTTTTAAGTTTCATTTTGCGTCCTCTGGCTTGCCGCGCAATAAAGCTTCTGGATGGCGCTCAAGATAATCGGAGAGCAGGCGCAATTGCTGCGCGGCGCGCGTTAATTCGCGCATCATGGCGCTCGTATCCTGTTTGAATTGGGAATCATTCGACAGTGTTTGACCGAGCTCATCCAGTGCTTTACGGGCCGCTTGCAAAGTCGCTTGTGCCTCCGGCGCAGTTTCGCTGTCGAGCCGTTGCATCAGCCGGTTGCCACTCGCCAACATCTGCTCCAGGTTATTACCGATCTGTTCAATCGGGAATTTTTCGATTTTCTTGGCCACCGATGTCAAAGCTGCCTGCAGGGAATCCAGTGCACCCACTTCGGTCGGCAACTGTGGAGTATCGGGTTGCCAATTGATCGTTGCGGGTTTAGCGTTCCGGAAGAAATCGAGTGCTACGAAACTTTGCCCGGTCAATGGATTACCCATACGTAATTGCGCGCGCAAACCGCTCGCCACCAAACCATCCAAAAAGTTTTTGCGCTCCGCGTAGCTAGGTCTGCCAGGATTTTTCATGGCCTTTTCCCGCGTACGTAGATTGATACGCTCTGGATAGAGGTTTATCGAAACCACGACGATAATTTTATGCGTGCTCGGCTCGAAATCCAGTCGCTTGCTGGATACGTCACCAACGACCACGCCGCGTAAATCGACGGGGGCGCCTGCTGTGAGACCGCGCGCTGATTCATCGAATACCAAATCAAATTTATAGGCTTCGCGCTCGGGATTTTTCAGCGCGGCAGTGCGATCTTCAAATAAATTAAAATCGGCTGAATTATCCGCTTCTGCCACAAGATCCACTCCCGGCGGCGTTTCAAAAGCGATCCCACCAAGCAAAATCGATAGCAGCGATTGCGTATTCACCTGGAAGCCGTTCGAGTCGAGCCTGATATCGATGCCGCTGGCATTCCAGAAGCGGGTATTACGGTTCACATATTTATCGTAGGGTGCCTCTACAAAAATCTTGAAGGTGATGCCCATGCCGTCGGGGTCGAGATCGTAACCCACTACCTGGCCAGCCTTTAACTGCCGAAAATAAATTGGCGCGCCGATATTGAGCGAACCTAAATTATCGCTGTGCAGCAAAATTTGTCGGCCTTTCGCTTCCATGCTAATCGGTGGTGGCGTTTCGAGGCCGATAAATTCACGCTGCGGCTTCCTGGAGTTGCCGACATCGACGGCGATATAGGCGCCCGATAACAGCGTGCCCACCCCAGTGATATTGCCGCCGGAAATACGCGGCCGCACTACCCAGAAGCGCGTGCCCTCAACGAGATGTTTCTCGCTGGATTTGATCAATTTCGCCGTGACAATAACCTGCGACAGATCCTCCGATAGTGCGATAGTTTCGACCGTGCCGATGTCCACGTCCTTGAATTTAATATGCGTTTTGCCGGCCTCCAGGCCCTCGGCATTTTTGAATGTCAACGTGATCATGGGACCGGCTTCGAGAATACTTTTTACCGCCAGCCAACCGCCAATCAATGC
>DATIED010000229.1:0-5360 GCA_035455965.1 Spongiibacteraceae bacterium | reverse complement strand
GTCGGTGTTGGCACTGGCGTTGGCACGGGTACCGGTGTGGGTATCGGCGTTGGTACCGGTACGGGCGCGGGGGTAGGGGTCGGTGTTGGAGTCGGAGTCGGCGCGTTGGTAGTCATCATTTGGCAGGTTTTGTGGACGCCGACCGCAGGGTCCTTGCCGAAGGTGGCGGGGTCGCAAGCGTACGTGCCCTTGGCGAGCTTTTTTTGTACCCAACGCGTATCGACGCCAAAGCGTACGGTATAGGTGAAGTTTAATTTAAAGTTCACATACTCGTCGGCCAACGGTACCCAAGTTATCGGAGAGGGGGCCGGGGTCGGTACCGGCGTAGGCGTAGGCGTAGGCGTTGGGGTAGGTGTCGGTGTTGGAGTCGGTGTTGGAGTCGGTGTTGGAGTCGGAGTGGGCACCGTAGTAGTGGTCAACATCTGACAGGATTTGTGAGTGCCGACCGCAGGGTCCTTGCCGAAGTTGGCGGGATCGCAAGCTTGCGTGCCCTTGGCGAGACTTTTTTGCACCCAGCGCGTGTCGGCGCCGAAGCGTACCGTCTGCGTGCTGGTCAATTTGAAATTGTTGTACTCGTCGGCGATGGTTACCCAGGTCGAAGTAGTGGCGGCATTGGCGTCGGCGCCGATACCAATCGCGACGGAGAGTACGGACAGAGCGCTGATTAGCGGTGTGTGGCGCATGATGACAATCCTGTATGGCAATGGGCACAATCCATTGGCGGTTAGGCGTTGATACTGGACGCTTTCAAGTACTCGCTTGAGACGTGAGAAATGTAGTGGACTTTCGCCGCTGCAGGAGCGACGTTTGCCGAATTTGTGAAGTGCCGCATGAGCTACAAAAACGATAAAAACTTCGCGATGCAGTAGCGGTAAATAACTTGATGTAGGCGAACTACAAAGTGTGATGGGGTCGGTGGCTATGGCGCGCAGTAGTTGTTGATACTGATTGGTACGCTGGGAGCCTGACCTGCTTTACTCAACAGTGACATATGGAATTTAGCTAAGTCAAGCCGCCGCATCTCGATATTAGAGAAAATACTAAGTGGGTACTTTAATAAAGCAGAATTGGCAGCGCCCTCCTGATTGTGGAGAACGTTGCTGCGGAGGCCACCACCGTTTTGCAGGCGCGCCTCCGCAGCGCTTTTGAGAAAAACGTGCGTGGCGATCCGGGCGGAGGGGTAGTCAGTCGACCGGCGGTAAGCTCGCGGTATCCGCAGACGCTATCCCGGATTCTTCCGGCAGATCTTCATAATCCGCCGCTTGAGTGGCATCGGGTGCCGCTTGCAAGCCGAGTGCCCGCACCGCTAACGTCAACACGATCGATACCGCAAAATTCAATAACAGTGCATACACAGCTGCGTAACCGGATACGCGGTAACCGAATAGTTCGAGTGGAAACGTCGAGCTTTTGAAACCCAGCGATGCAATCATCAGCGTGCCGCCGACCATGCCCACCAGCCAGCCGGCCAATAATGCGCGGTGATCGAACCAGCGCGTGTATAAGCCAGGCACGATCGCCGGCAATGTTTGAATCATCCAGACGCCCCCTAACAGTTGCAATTGAATCGCATACTGCTGCGGCAAAAATAAAATAAATGCCAGCGCTCCGAACTTAACTACCAGCGAGACGATTTTTGCCAATTGGGTTTCTTGCCGCGCACTGACCTGCGGATTGATGAATTCGCGGTGAATATTGCGCGTGTATAAGTTCGCTGCCGCGATCGACATAATCGCCGCCGGCACCAACGCACCGATACCGATGGCCGCGAACGCGATGCCGATAAACCAATCGGGAAAACTATGCAGAAATAGAGCGGGCACTGCGAAATTCGCCCCGTACTGCTTAAATTGCGCGGCGTATTCCGGCATCTCGCGCACACCGGAGGCCAGCGCCATAAAACCGAGCAGCGCGATCAACCCCAGCACCAGCGAATACGCCGGCAGTAGCATCATATTGCGACGCAAGGTGTTGGCGCCCGATGCGCTGAATACCGCGGTCATTGCATGCGGATATAAAAATAGCGCGAAGGCGGAGCCGAGTGCGGCGGTGAGATAGGCGCTATAGCCGCTGTAGTCGTCGCCGCTCGGCACTTTCAGCAATAGTTTTTCGGGCGGCACCGCGGCGAAAATTTTCGCATAGCCGCCAAGCTGCGCCGGAATTACGATCACCGCCGCGATAATGGTCACATAGATCAGGGTATCCTTGACGACGGCGATCATCGCCGGCGCGCGCAGGCCGCTCGAGTAGGTGTACGCGGCGAGAATTACGAAAGCGACAATTAGCGGCAGTTCGCCCAGGAGTCCGGATGTTTCGAAGCCCAGTGCGCCGATCACCACTTCGATACCGACCAATTGCAGCGCGATATACGGCATCGTCGCCATGATGCCGGTGACGGCGATCGCCAGCGCGAGCCAGGGGCTGCCGTAGCGCGCGCGCACGAAATCGGCCGGCGTGATAAAGCCATGCCGATGTGCGACCGTCCACAGGCGCGCAAAAATAATGAAGGCGAATGGATAGACAAGAATGGTGTACGGCACGCCGAAGAAGCCGAAGGCGCCGACCCCAAATACCAAGGCTGGCACCGCGATAAACGTATAGGCGGTATACAGATCGCCGCCGAGCAGGAACCAGGTTAACAGCGTACCGAAGCGTCGACCGGCGAGGCCCCATTCGTTCAGCGAATGCAGATCGGCGCGTTTCCAGCGCGCGGCGACGAAGCCGAGTACGGTAACGAAACCAAATAACGCGACAAATACAACGGTGGCAGTGATATTCATTGCGTACTCCTAAGGTTTGCGCGAATTTTTTTGCGGAGCGTTGTGCGCAAAATGGAATACGATGGCAATCACCAGGGTACTTAGTACCACCCACAGCAATTGATACCAATAAAAAAACGGCACGCCGAACGCGGTCGGTTCGAGCCGGTTATACGACGGTATCCACAGGATGGCGATATACGGTATCAACAGCAGCCAGTACCACTTTTTATTGACGCGAGGGGCGGGCACAGTTTTTATCCTTATCGATTCGACGGTATGAGATTGGCGTTGCAGCGTGCGCCTGTTATCGGGTCGGTTGGCGCAGCTGCAAATGGTCAATTGTATCCGCTGCGGGCTGTAAACGCTCCACCCAATACAGCGTGGCGCCGCACACGGCCGCCGGCATGATAAACAAATTCAGCAGCGGCACCATACTGCCTAGCATCGCCGCGCTGCCGAATCCGTAGGTGGTCAAACGCTCGCCGGCAATGCATTGCCGCACCTGCGCCAGCGTGTAGCGATGGTTGTCGAGCGGATAGTCGCAGTATTCCAATGCCAGCATCCACGCGCCAAGCGCAAACCACAGCAGCGGCGCAAATGGATAGAGCGGCGGTAATAACGTCAGGACGAATACCAGCAGCACGCGCGGCAGATAAAGCAATATTTTGCGCAGCTCTTTGCCGATGCTGCGCGGCGCATCCTTGATGATTGCCAACAGGCTGGTATCGGGCCCAGTGCTGTCGACGCCATGTTTGCCGGTCAGCAGCGCTTCAGCTTTTTCTGCCAGCAGCGCATTAAATGGCGCACCGACGATATTGGCGCAGATGCTCAATACGTAGGCGGCCGCCACTATGACCAATAGCGCGGCCAGTGGCCATAGCAGCCAGCGGATAAATTGCAGCCAGTCCGGCAGCAGTGCCAGTATTTGCGCAATCCATTCTCCGAGCAGTTCGAAACCCGCCCCGATAAAAAATCCGAAAATTAAAAAATTTAATGCCAGCGGTATGGCGACGTAACGTCGCAAACTGGGCTGCGTCATCAGGCTGAAGCCACGCAGCAGGTAGCTAAAGCCGATACTCGGACTGCCTCTCATGAATTAACTCTATCGCGGGCCGCCGCCGTTGCCAGCCGTTGTAAACAAGTTGCGCAGTAACAGTCGAGCGTCGTATCGGCCGGCAGCGGTAAGCGACTGGTCGACTGTGAACACCAACATTGTCCGATAGGTTCGCCGCGCGCCACGGCACAACTATTGGCTGCGCCGCAGCCGGGGCAGATTGATACGGGTACGGAAGCGATCATGATTGGCGATACAAATAATAACGATCGCTTATTGTACGCTGGCAGCGCGAAATTGACGCATCGGATAGGCTTCGCTAAGGTGGCGGAGCAACTATGGCAGTGGAGGAACGGCTGTGTCCGACGTCGAAGACGAGCTATTTCGCGAACAATTGCAGGGCGTGTCGCCACTGCAGGCTGCCGCCAAAGTCAGTCTCAACCGCTCGCCGGTTTCCGAGCTGGCGGTGGCCGCGCGCCGCGCTGCGGCGGTGCGCGAGTTGGAGGCCGAGCGCAATTTTCTCGGGCTCGATTATGTCGATATGCTGGATCCCTATTATCCGCTGGATTTCAAGCGCGCCGGAGTGCAGCACGGCGTGTTTCGCAAACTCAAGCAGGGTAAATATCCGATGGATGCGCGCCTCGACCTGCACCGCATGACGGTCGAAACGGCGCGCGAAGAAGTATTTCTATTTATTCGCGAAGCGGTTACCTACGATTTGCGCAATGTATTGATTGTGCCGGGACGCGGCAGTCACAGCAATTCGCAGGAGGCGATCCTGAAAAGCTATGTCAACAAATGGCTGCCGGAATTCGACGAGGTGCAGGCATTTTGCAGCGCGGTGCCGGCGCACGGCGGCACCGGTGCGGTGTACGTAATGCTGAAGAAAAGCGAGAAGCGCAAACAGGAAAATCGCGAGCGCTTTAATCGTGGTCGCACCCCCGACCCTAAAAGCTAGAAAGCTCAGGGGACAGACCCAAATGGTCTGTCCCCGTATGGACATCGGCGGCAAACGCGTCCGGCGTCATATATAAAGCCACAACGATATCCAACCACCACCAACGAGGATAAAGAGTATGTTGAAGCTTCACGGCTTACCGGTCAGCAATTTTTATTGCATCGTCAAACAGGCGCTGCTGGAAAAAAATATTCCGTTCGAAGAAGTCACGGCGATGCCGAGTCAGGAGCCAGACTATTTAGCGAAAAGTCCAATCGGAAAAATTCCGGTATTGGAAACCGCCGCCGGCTGCCTGACCGAAACCAACGTAATTCTCGATTATCTGGAGGAAACGCACCCCGCAGCGCCGCTGTTTCCGGCCGATGCCTTCGAGCGTGCGAAAGTGCGCCAGATGATCAAAATGTCCGAGCTGTATTTGGAGTTTCCGGCGCACAAGCTGGTCAACGCCTTATTCGGTGCGGAAGTCTCCGAGGAGCAGCGTGCCATTACCAAAACGGCAATGACGCAAGGTTTAGCTGCGTTTCAGCGCCTGGCGAAATTTTCGCCGTGGATTTGTGGCTCGACATTTAGCGCCGCCGATATTTTT
>DATIED010000228.1:0-2824 GCA_035455965.1 Spongiibacteraceae bacterium | reverse complement strand
CCGGCCACTGCGACGCGTGCTGGTGAAGCCCACCGATCTGGCGCGCTATACGGTCGAATTTTATGCGCTGGCAAAATCGGTGCGCGGCGCCAGTAGCAATGAGGTGCGCAGCAGTGCCGTCACCAACTTCGAGCAATTGCTGGAGCTTGGGAATTTAAAAGATCCGGACGCCAACGATTCGCATATCGTCAACATCGTCGATTGGTTGTTGCAGTACGCTTTCGATCAGCGCGCCAGTGATATTCATATCGAGCCGCGCCGCGAAATCGGCTACGTGCGCTTCCGCATCGATGGTGTGTTGTACAACGTCTACGAGTTGCCATTTCAAGTGGCGATGGCGGTGATTGCGCGGATTAAAATTCTCGGCCGCATGAATGTCGCCGAAAAGCGTCGTCCGCAGGATGGCCGCTTAAAAACCGTCAGCCCCGACGGCAATGAAGTCGAGCTGCGATTGTCGACCCTGCCCACTGCGTTCGGCGAAAAAATGGTGATGCGGATTTTCGATCCGGACGTACTGCTGCGCAGTTTCAAAGAGCTCGGTTTAGAGAACGACGATTACGAGCGCTGGCAGACGATGATCAATAAGCCGAACGGCATCGTGCTGGTGACGGGCCCCACCGGCTCGGGTAAAACTACGACGCTGTATTCGAGCCTGAAGCAGCTGGCCACGCCGGAGGTGAATGTTTGCACCATCGAAGATCCGATCGAAATGGTCGAGGACGCGTTCAACCAGATGCAGGTGCAACACAATATCGATCTGGATTTCGCCGGCGGCGTGCGCGCCTTACTGCGGCAGGACCCGGACATTATCATGATCGGCGAGATCCGCGATCTGGAGACCGCCGAGATGGCGATCCAGGCGGCGCTGACCGGACATTTGGTGTTGTCGACGCTGCACACCAACGATGCGCCGAGTGCGATAACGCGCCTGTTGGAGTTGGGCGTGCCATCTTATTTGTTGAAGGCCACCGTGCTCGGTGTGATGGCGCAGCGGCTGGTGCGCACTTTGTGCCCGCATTGCAAGGAGCCCGGCCCGATCGACGAGGCGGCGTGGCAGCAATTGGTGGCGCCGTGGCGCGCGGCGCCACCGAAGCAGGGCTACCATCCGAAAGGCTGTCTCGAATGCCGCAATACCGGCTACTACGGCCGCGAAGGCATTTACGAAATCTTGTTGATGAGCGAGTCGGTGCAGGAATTGATCGGCGAGCATACCGGGCTCGAAACGCTGCGCCGGCAAGGAATGAAAGAAGGCATGCATACGCTGCGTTTGTCCGGCGCGCATAAAGTGGCGGCGGGTCAAACCACTATCGAGGAAGTTATGCGGGTGGCGCCGGCGGTGCCAAACAAAACCTAGGGTGCCACAAAACATAGCGCGCCGCCCAAATTTCCTCGGCGCGTTGGCGTTGGGCCAGCGCTTTGCGTCCGCGCAACAATTCTGATTTTTAATGGTCTTTAAACAGCGATAAATTAAACAGGCGTAGGCAAGCGCAGGCCTCATCGGCGATACTTATCGCAATAGCAACGAACGATCTGTTTTTATATATTACGTTTTTTCGCGGCCGCCGGCCGCACGGGCTCATCCAACCGCGACCCTGGTACCGATTGATGTCCAGTTTGTTTCCCGATATTAAGCCGTATGGCCACCGTCAACTCGCGGTGCAGCCGCCGCATGTTTTGTATGTCGAAGAGTGCGGTACGCCGGAGGGAATTCCGGTTTTGTTCGTGCACGGTGGACCGGGCGCCGGTTGCTCGCCGAAGCATCGCTGCTTTTTCGATCCGATGGCATATCGCATCGTATTGTTCGATCAGCGCGGTTGCGGCCGCTCGACGCCGCATGCGGAGTTGACCGATAACAATACCGAAGCATTGATCGAGGATATCGAGGCGATTCGCAAGGCGCTCGGCATCGAGCAGTGGTTGTTATTCGGCGGCTCGTGGGGTTCGACGTTAAGTTTGTTATACGCACAGCGCTATCCGGAGCGTGTGCTGGGTTTGATTCTGCGCGGTATTTTTCTCTGCAGACGCCAGGATTTATTGTGGTTTTATCAGGACGGCGCCAGCCATGTATTTCCCGATTACTGGCAGTCGTTCGTCGCGCCGGTTGCGGCGGCCGAGCGCGGCGACATGATGCGCGCGTACTATAAATTATTGACCGGCAGTAACGAGCTGGCGCGCATGGGTGCGGCCAAGGCATGGAGCGGCTGGGAGGCGCAATGCGCCACGCTGAAACCCGACAATCAGTTGTACGAGCAATTTACCGACCCGCGCATGGCATTGGCCCTGGCGCGCATCGAGGCGCATTATTTTGTCAACGATGCCTTTCTCGAGCCGAATCAAATCATCGCCAATGCTTATAAGTTGAAAGGTATTCCCGGCGTTATCGTGCACGGCCGCTACGATATGGTGTGCCCGTTCGATAATGCGTTTGCGCTGCACGAGGCGTGGCCGGAAAGCGATCTGCATATTGTTCGCGATGCCGGCCATTCGGCGATGGAGCCTGGCATTACCGATGCGTTGATCCGCGCCACCAATCGCTTCGCGCGCGAGCTCAAATTCGAAGAAGAATGATCCGCCGTGAACGTTAATAAGTGAAAGCATTGATCCAGCGCGTCGCCACTGCGCATGTGGCTGTCGATGGCGAAATAATCGGCCGTATCGAGCGGGGTTTGTTGGTGTTGCTCGGCGTGGAAAAGGGCGACTCTCAAACCAATGCGGCCCGTATGCTCGAACGATTGCTTGGCTATCGCGTGTTTCCGGATGAGCAGCAGCGCATGAATCGCAATGTCGTCGAGGCCGGCGGCGGCTTGTTGGTCGTTTCGCAGTT
>DATIED010000227.1:0-4437 GCA_035455965.1 Spongiibacteraceae bacterium | reverse complement strand
AGTCCATCAGCGTGCCGTCCCAATCAAAAATAAACAGCATATTTACAATAAATTACGAAGGGTTTGTAAGAAACCTGACAACTCGGGCTCAAGCTCTGCTTTAAGTGTTAAACGCTGCCCCAGCCAATCGAAAGACAGCGTATGCGCATGCAGAAAGAGTCTGCGCAAACCCTGCTCGCGAAAGCGGGCGTCAGCCTCGCGGTTACCGTATTTGTCGTCGCAAGCCAACGGATGGCCAACGTATTGCGCATGTACCCGAATCTGATGAGTTCGGCCGGTGATCGGTCGCGCCTCGACCAAAGTCGCGCTTGGAAACCGCTCGACAATCTGAAACTCGGTCAACGCCTCCTTGCCCGACGTCGACACGCGCACCATACGCTCGCCTGATTGCAGCGTATTTTTTTCGAGTGGTGCCGCCACCCGGCGATGTCGCTGCGGCCACTGACCTGCAACCAGCGCCAGGTAACGCTTGTCGACACCGTCGCCGCGCAAAGCTGCATGCAAGGCCACTAACGCGCTGCGCTTCTTGGCCACCATGATACAGCCCGAGGTATCGCGGTCGAGCCGATGCACCAATTCAAGAAAGCGCGCCTCGGGACGCATCGCCCGCAATGCCTCGATAAGACCGTAACTCAGCCCGCTGCCTCCATGCACCGCCAGCCCGGCCGGTTTATTGAGCACTAACAGGCCGTCGTCCTCGAACAACACTGCACTCGTCAGCCGCTGCTGGAGCCCGCGCGATGGCGCCAAATCCGGCGACTCGTCAACAGCCATGCGCAGGGGAGGGATTCGCACCAAATCTCCGCTCTGCAGACGATATTCGGCTTTTACTCGCCCCTTGTTGACCCGCACCTCACCCCGGCGCAATAAGTTATAGACGCGAGACTTCGGCACCCCCTTCAGCTCGCGCAATAAAAAATTATCCACGCGCTGACCATCGCTGCCTGCATCGATGGCAACGATCCGCACTCCGGCACTGACATTTTTCTCGGTCATTGAATAGGTTACGTAACTAATTGAAAGTTTTAGAAATGGCTGATATATTGCCAAGGCATTGTGTCACGATGGTGCCGCCTCAGCAAAGCTCGACACGCTTATTCGATAACGCATGTTGGGTCGCGAGTGAACCGCGAGCGAAGACCAGTGCCAATGGGCCGCGTCTCCTATATAGAACTGTCGAAACGAATAGAGAACTGTCGAAACGATAGAAATATGGAAACGCTACCCGCAAATTTAACAGGCGCTCACTTTAACAGGTTATCTATCTCCAGATCGTGATATGTGAGTGCCATCATTAACGTGCAGAGGCCGAATCGCCCGCACCTGTTGTTGCATAGCTAATTAAAGTTAGTTGCAAAAAATGTTTGCGACACCCGCGAAGCAATTTTGGGCAGAGAGTTTTATAGCGATCGAATGAACTTATCGCTTGCAGAACCAGCTTGCAGAACCTGCCCCTGAGTAGACTTCGCTCGTGCCCGAAGCAGTTGCCCGAATGGTAATGCGAATGGCGCCCTCTAATTAATTAGGAGCGCCCCAAGTGACGTAATTAAATCGTATTGCATTGGCAGTGGAGTTTGTTCTTAAACGCAGATGGCCCCTAATCAGCAGCGGCATCTTCGCTCCATACCAACATAGCCAGAGCACTGTCGGCACAAGGTCTCCGAATATCATTGCGCAGCAATGGTGTAGCGATAAGCCCACTGTTCCAGTGGAATTATCTTTACCATGAAAAGAATGCTCATCAATGCAACTCAACCCGAAGAGTTGCGCGTTGCTCTCGTCGAAGGTCAGCGGCTCTACGATCTCGATATCGAAAACACCAATCGCCAACAAAAAAAATCCAACATTTATAAAGGCGTTATCACTCGCGTCGAACCCAGCCTGGAAGCGGCTTTTGTCGACTTTGGCGCCGAGCGCCACGGCTTTTTACCTCTCAAAGAAATTTCGCGCGAATACTTTTACCGCCAACCGAGCGATATTGGCGGCCGCATCAAAATTAAAGATGTCGTTAAAGAAGGCACCGAAGTTATCGTGCAGGTCGATAAAGAAGAGCGCGGCAACAAAGGCGCCGCGCTAACGACCTTTATCAGCCTGGCCGGCCGCTACCTGGTATTGATGCCGAACAATCCGCGCGCCGGCGGCATCTCGCGCCGCATCGAAGGCGACGAGCGCAATGAATTGCGCGAAGCACTGTCCTCGGTCGAAGTTCCGGACGGCATGGGCGTAATCGTGCGCACCGCCGGAGTCGGACGCAACCCCGAAGAGCTGCAGTGGGACCTCACCTCCCTGCAACAAACCTGGGAGCGCATCACCGTTGCGGCCCAGGAAAAGACCGCTCCGTTTCTGCTGTTGCAAGAAAGCAATGTCATCATTCGCGCCATTCGCGACTATTTACGCGACGACATCGATCAAGTCTTGATCGACTCCCCCGAGGCGTACGAACATGTACTGACCTTCGTGAAGATGATTTTGCCGCTCTTCCAGAACAAAATTCGCCTGTATCAGGATCCGGTACCGCTATTTAATCGCTACCAGATCGAAGCGCAGATCGAAACAGCGTTTCAGCGCACGGTGCAGCTGCCCTCGGGCGGCGCCATCGTAATCGACCCCACCGAAGCCTTAGTGTCGATCGACATTAACTCGGCGCGCGCCACTAAAGGCGGCGATATCGAGGAGACTGCGCTGCAGACCAACCTGGAAGCGGCCGACGAAATCGCCCGTCAATTGCGTCTGCGCGATATTGGCGGCTTGATCGTCATCGACTTTATCGATATGACTTCGACCAAATCCCAGCGCGATGTCGAAAACCGGGTGCGCGATGCATTGCAACCGGATCGCGCGCGCGTACAGGTGGGACGCATTTCCCGCTTCGGTTTATTGGAAATGTCGCGTCAGCGCCTGCGTCCGTCGCTCGATGAAACCAGCGCCAGCGTCTGCCCACGCTGCAGCGGCCAAGGCACCATTCGCGACACCAAGTCGCTATCGCTATCGATCCTGCGGCTGGTCGAAGAGGAAGCCAACAAAGAGCGCAGCGCTGAGATTCGCGCCATCGTGCCGGTCGGCGTGGCGAGTTATCTGCTCAACGAAAAACGCAGTGCAATCAGCGATGCCGAAGCCCGCACCAAAACGCGCATTTTGATCATCCCGTCGATCCATCTCGAAACACCCCACTTCGAAGTGCGCCGCTTGCGCGATGACGAAGTCGAAGAGTCGAGCATGTTGAGCTTCGAAATCCAGCCGAACGTGCCAGTCGAGTCGGACACTGGCGAGCCGCAAGCGGAAGCTCCGGTCGAACAGCAAAAAGCTGCAGTGCAATTCATTGCGCCATCGGCACCGGCACCGACACCGACATCATTGGCTCCGCCACCCAAAGAAGAGAAAAAGCAGGTTGGATTGTTCACCAAACTGGTCAAAATATTCTTCGGCGACAATGCTGAAGCCGATAAAGAGAGCAGTGCCGAAACCAAAGCGCCAGCCAGCACCGCACCGCGTCAATACGATTCGCGCCGCAGTCCGCGCGGCCGTGGCGGTCGCGGTGGACGGGGTCGCAATGACCGCCCGCGCGACGAGCAACGCACCGATAATCGGGAGCGCAGCGAACAGCGCCCGGATAATCGCGAACGCAGCGAGCGCCGCCCACCACGCGAGCGCCAGCCAGCGGCTGCCGAGGCATCACAAACCGCTGCCGAAGCACCGCAGACCAATAATGCCGCGGAGACAGTTAACAGTGGCGAACAGCGCCCGCAGCGCCGCCCCAATAATCGGCGCCCGCGCGGCTCATCGGAGCGCAATCGCGGTCCGCTGCCAGGCGATACGAATACTGCAAGCACATCCGAAAATGTAGAGGCCACGCTGCCGCAGCAAAGCGATAATGCTGCATCAGCCAATGCGGACGGCAGCGAGCGCCCTCGTCGCGAGCGTCGGCCCCGCGGCCCGCGCAACCCGCGCGGCGATCGTCAAATCGACGAATCCGGTATCGCAGTCGAGCCTAATATCGCAAACGAGCCGGTAGAAATCGCCAGCCGCCCGAGTGAGGCCATCGTGGATTCCGCGGCGCCATCCGCACCGATGGCAACAGTCGCAGAAGCTGATTCTTCGCCGCTGCAATTGGAGTTGGTACATGCTGAGCAGACCCCGGTAAAAACTCCGGATGTCGCAGCACAGCCCGCAGCTTCAATCAGCGTTGCCGAGTCAGCGAGCGACATAACGCCTGCGCCCGCAGCACAGTCTGCTGTCGCAATCGAGCCCGCTGCACCTGTATCCGCTCCGGCCGAACCTGTTGCCGCCGCCGTCAGTGCGGTACCCGCAGCAGGCGGACGTGTGACCAACGACCCCCGCGTCAATCGTCGCACTGTAGCGCCGGTTGAAGTACAGACCGTGGTGTTAAACACCGAGCTGCCACCCGCAGTCGCGGCTCAGCCCGATCCAGCTCGCGCG
>DATIED010000226.1:0-8272 GCA_035455965.1 Spongiibacteraceae bacterium | reverse complement strand
TATTTACCGCGACGCGCAATGGCGGTTGGCCCGCGCGTTGCCAGGCCTGCGCCTGACGGCACGCTTCCAGCAATACCCACTGGCCGATCGGCACTATCAAACCGGTTTCCTCGGCGATCGGTATAAATCGATCGGGGCCGGGGCTGCCAAGCTCTTTATTGTGCCAGCGCAACAGTGCTTCCATACCGACCACTTCGCCGCTGCCGAGATTGATCAGCGGTTGATAGTAGAGTTCGAATTCATTGCGACGCACCGCATGGCGCAGGTGCGTTTCGATATTGAGGCGATCGAGCGCGCGTTGATTCATTTCCTGCGTGAAGAAATGATAGGTATTCTGGCCCTGCTGTTTGGCGATATGCATCGCTGCGTCGGCGTTGCGCAGCAGACCGGCGGGCGTTGCATCGTCGTCGGGGTAGACTGTTAAACCGATGCTGGCAGTCACATTTAATTCGTGGCCTTCGATTAGAAACGGTTGTTGCATCAGTTCGAGAATTTTTTTGGCGGCCAATGTGCAGTCGCTGGCGGAGCGTTGATTGACCAATAAGATTAAAAACTCATCGCCGCCCAGCCGCGCTACGGTATCCTCGTCGCGCACGCATTGTTTCAAACGCTGCGCCGCTTCTATTAATAGCTGATCGCCAAAGCGATGGCCGAGCGTGTCGTTGACGACTTTGAAGCGATCGATATCGACAAATAATAAGGTCAGCAAGCGTTGATGGCGCTCGGCGCTATTGATGGCCTGTGCCAGACGATCGAGCGCCAGTGCGCGATTCGGCAGGCCGGTCAAATCATCGAAGTTGGCCTGCTGAAATAAACGCTCTTTATAAACGACGCGATCGGAAATATCTTCGAGCAGCGCGACGATGTGGGTGGTGTTACCGCAGCGGTCGACCAGCGAGCTGAGCGTCGCCGCAGCGTGAAAAAATCCACCATCCTTGCGGTCGTAAACTAATTCGCCCTGCCATACCGTGCCGCTTTTTAACGTGGTATCGATCTTTTCGCGCAGCAATTGCGTGGTATCGGCTGGCAATAAATCGGCGAGATTGCGCTGGCACAATTCATCGAGCTGGTAGCCGGAGGCGGTGCAGAATTTTGCGTTGGCGTATTCGATGATGCCGCGCGTATCGAGAATCGTCACGCCGGCGGGATTCTGCTCGACCACCAGCGATAACTTCAGCAACTCGGCTTCGGCCGATTGGCGTGCCTGGCTTTCGCTTTGATAGAGACGCGTGCGCCGCAAAAACGATACGCTCAGACAAACGATAAGCAGGAGGCAGCTGGAGAGCACCGGCAGAATGTAAATGCTGTCGCTGGCGTGATCGAACAGGCCAGCGGCAAATGCGAGCGCGGTCAGGGCGATAGTCGCCGCCAGATACAGGGCGAGTTCGATTTCAGGTTTTATCACGGCCATTGCGTTTTATCAGGAGCCCAGTGCTGCATCAAACCATTCGGAATGTTTTAGGGAGCCTCTGATTAAGTTGCTGCGCTCGCCTACAAGCGCCCACTCTTGGCGGCATCTTGCACGCGGGCGGTGCTCGCTTCTCTTGAGGGGAAGAGGCTCACATATTCCACATATGCTCCGGTTCCTCCGCTCCGGCCGCGTGCAACCTGCCTTCGCTTGCCTAAGGCACCTACTATTGGCGCGACACTTAATCAGAGGCTCCTTAGTTGGTTCTGACCGATACGTTATGGCGCGCCGCAATGGCTGGAGCGCCTGAGAGTCGATCGTCGCCATTGCTGCCGACATTGCCGCGATCTGAAACTCTACAATTGAATGACGAAAAGTAAGTTAAGTGGAAGTTCCGCGATGCGCGCACGGGCAATGCACAAATCTGCGAACGGCTTCTCATTTTGGCTGGCTTTTTTTTGTTCGTTTGAGCGTTCGTGCGGATAGCGAGGAACGGGATATTCAGGGCCGCTGCTTTTGCAGCAGGGCGTAATAGAAGCCGTCGTTGCCATCGGTTTGCGGCAACAGCTGGCGCCCGACCGGTTGCGCAAGGCCCCATTCGGCGGCAATCGGCAACTCCCGCGCATCCGCAGTGGCGTTTAAAAACTGGGCGACGGTCGCGGTATTTTCCTGCGGCATTATCGAACAGGTGGCGTACAGCAGCAGCCCGCCCGGTGCGAGCAGCGGCCACAGCGCGGCGAGCAATTGTTGCTGCAGTGCGGCGAGCTGCTCGATATCGGCGGGGGTGCGCAGCAATTTGATATCGGGATGGCGGCGAATCACACCGGTTCCGGAGCACGGTGCATCCAGCAGAATACGATCGAACGGCCGCCCATCCCACCAGGTGGCCGGCTGCAGCGCGTCGCCGGCCAGCAAGTCTGCAGACAATTGCAGGCGTTGCAGATTGGCAGTCACCCGCTGCAGGCGCTCGGCCGATACATCGAGCGCGCATAGCTCGATGCTCGGCTGCAACTCGAGAATGTGGCAGGTCTTGCCGCCCGGTGCGCAGCAGGCATCCAAAACGCGTTGGCCCGGTTGCGCATCGAGCAGCTGGGCGGCGAGTTGCGCGGCTTCATCCTGCACGCTGACCAAGCCATCCATGAAGCCCGGCAGCAGCGCGATATCGCAGGCGGTCGTCAAACGTAGACCTTCGTTGGCTAAAGCACAGGGCGTTGCTGCAATTTCTACAGCTTGCAGTTGCTGCAAATAATCGGCTGCGCTCAGGCGCGCGCGATTTACGCGCAGGCACATCGGCGGGTGCGCATTATTGGCGGCAAAAATTTGTTCGGCCTCGGTAGGCCACGCGCTATTTATGGTCTGCCACAACCAGCGTGGGTGCGCTGCTGCCGCGTATGGAGGCAGGCGCTCGAATAAAGATTTTTCTTCGCGCTGCAGCGAGCGCAATACCGCGTTGATCAGGCCGGCTGCCCATTTTTTGTTGAGCGCGCGCGCTGCGTCGACCACCGAGCTGATCGCGGCGTGCGGTGGAATGCGCAGAAATAATAATTGATAGGCGCCGATCACCAGCAATTGCTGGATATCGCCATCGCGCTCTTTCAGCGGCTTTTGCAGCAGCGGTTTCAGCAGTTCAGCCAATAGTGGCTGGCGTCGCAAACCGCCGTAACAGAGTTCGCGCAATAGCGCGCGATCGCGCTCTCTGACATTTTGTTCGCTGCGCGCGAGCTGGCGCTCCAGCGATTGGCCTTCGCCACATACCGCCGCGAGAATTTGCGCGGCCGCCGCGCGGCAATCAAGCATGATCGAAACGGTTGCCGGGTTTGAACAATTCGGCGTTGCCGTTGAGCACCTGGCCGCTGCTCAACAATTTACCGCCGGGCATTTGCAAATCGAGAATGCGCAAGCTGCCTTCGCCGCACGCTACTTCTATGCCTTTGGCGCTGGCACTGACGATGGTGCCCGGCGCAGCGGCTACCGCTGTTCCCGGTTGCGCGCGATAAATTTTGATGCGTTGCTCGCCGAGCGTCGCGTTGGCGATCGGGTCTGGATTGAAGGCGCGAATCTGTCGATCGAGCTCGCCGGCGCTGCGTTGCCAGTTCAGCGCGGCTTCCTGCTTATCGATTTTTGTCGCGTAACAGGTCTGGCTTTCGTCCTGCGTCTCGGGCTGGGCGGTGCCCTGCGCCAGCGCCTGCAGTGTGGCGATTAAACTCGGCGCGCCGAGCGCCGCCAGTTTTTGATACAGGCTGGCAGTGGTGTCGTCGGGCGCGATCGCGCAGCGGGCGATCGTCAACATCGCGCCGGTGTCGAGGCCTTCATCCATCTGCATGATGGTGACGCCGGTTTCGCGGTCGCCGGCCTCGAGCGCGCGTTGAATCGGCGCCGCGCCGCGCCAGCGCGGCAGAATCGAACCGTGCACATTGATGCAGCCAAGTCGCGGCGCGGTTAATACCGCGGTTGGCAGGATCAGGCCATACGCCACGACGACCATCACATCGGCTTGCAGCGCCTGCAGTTCGGCTTGCGCCTCGGCATTGCGCAGGCTCTGCGGTTGATAGACGGGTAATTCGTGTCGTTGCGCCAACTCTTTTACCGGACTGGCGCTGAGCTTTTTACCGCGCCCGGCCGGCCGGTCCGGCTGGGTATAAACCGCGATGATTTGTCCACCCGGCCAATCGAGCAAGGCCTGCAGGTGATCGGCGGCAAAGGTAGGCGTGCCGGCGAATATAATTCGCAGCGGCGGCTCGATGGTCATGGGCATTGGCTCGGGCTAAGGCGCGGGCGCTGAGGTTCAGGCACTGGCGCGCTGTTGTTTTTGCAGTTTCTTTTTAATGCGATTGCGCTTCAGTGGCGACAGGTAGTCGACGTACAGCTTGCCGCGCAAATGATCGACTTCGTGTTGAATACAGATTGCCAGCAGCCCTTCCGGCTCGATCTCGAACGGCTGGCCGTCGCGATCCAGCGCGCGCACCCGCACGTGGGCGGGGCGGCAGACCGGCTCGTAAAAACCGGGTACCGACAGGCAGCCTTCGTCGTACTCGAACGTTTCATCGCCCAAAACTTCGATCTGCGGGTTGATAAAAACGAGCGGTTGATTCTTTTCTTCGCTGATATCGATGACGACCACTTGTTTGTGCACATCGACCTGGGTGGCGGCCAGACCGATGCCCGGCGCGTCGTACATGGTTTCCAGCATATCGTCGACCAGGCGGCGAATGCGGTCATCCACCAAAGCTACCGGCGCCGCCACTGTTCTGAGGCGCGGGTCGGGGACTTCGAGAATAGTCAGTTTGGCCATCGCGGTTTGTGAAGCATTTCCAGTGTAAATCTAAAAACGGCTGCTAAAGTTATGATCGGAAAGCAATTAGCTGCAGCCGTTAATCGCCTGCCACGCGCTTTCCGACTGCTATAGTATACAGGTTGCCGCCCAGGGAAAAACCCCGGCGGATGGCCTCTGGACCATCCATTAAAGAGGCTCAGGCCCGGAAAGGAATGATGCTATGAAAAGAATGTTGTTGGGCGGCTTGCTCGCCTTGGTGCTGGCGTTTACCGCCCACGCCGATGTGCTCGCGCTGAAAAGTGGCCATCCCGATACTTACGTAGTCAAAAAGGGCGATACATTGTGGGATATTTCCAATGTATTCCTGAAGGAAGCCTGGTTGTGGCCGCAGTTGTGGCACAACAATCCACAGATTAAAGATCCCAATCTCATTTATCCGGGCGATACGCTCAATCTGGTTTATATCAATGGTAAGCCGCAATTGGTATTGAGCCGCGGTCGCGATGTGAAGCTGGAGCCCGAGGTGCGTGCCACACCGCTCGACCGTGCAATCCCGGCGATTCCCCTGGAGTCGATTAGCGCGTTCCTGAATCGCGGCCGGATCGTCGGCGCGGGCGAGCTGGAAGCGGCGCCGTATGTGTTGACCGGCAAAGAAGGGCATATCGTCGGCGGCGCCGGCGATGAAATTTACGCGCGCGGCTCGTTCGAAGACGAAGAGACCAGCTATGGTATTTTCCGCAAAGGCGAGGCGTTCGTGGATCCCGACTCCCACGAGTTGCTCGGCATTCAGGCCCTCGATATTGGCCTCGGAAAAATAGTTTCGATCGACAAGGATGTGGCGACCTTATCGCTGAATCGCTCGACACAGGAAGTGCGGCTCAGCGATCGCCTGTTGCCCGAGGAAGTTCGGCATATCAACGCCAGCTTTTTCCCCAGCGCACCGGAAAATGACATCGTGGGTAAGCTGCTGGCAGTTGAGGGCGGCGTCAGTCAAATCGGCTACATGAGCGTGGTGGTGATTAATAAGGGCGCGCGCGAAGCTATTAAGGAAGGCAATCTGCTGGCGATCTATAAAACCGGCGAAGTCGTGCGCGATCCGATGAACGGCGAGTCGGTTAAAACCCCGGATTTTCGCGCCGGCCTGTTAATGGTGTTTCGCGTGTTCGATAAAGTCAGCTACGGCTTAGTACTGCGCGCCGAGCGTCCGTTGAAAGTCGGCGACAGCGTGCACAATCCGTAAAGCCAGCGCCATCATGTAATTTTGGCGCCGCAGGATGCGGCGCAGGAGTCAAGGATGACTACCTCGCAAACTTTTCTCTGGTTATTGTTACAACACCTCCCCGGCTTTACCGCCAATACGATCCGCAAGTTAGCGCTTGGCGACGCTGCGGTTATCGATCCCGAAGCATGGTTGAGCTGGCCGGAGGCACGTTTGCGCGCCGCTGGTTTAAGCGAGCAAGCCTGCGCCTCGGTCATCGATTGGCGACATCGCCCCGCTACCTGCCCCGCCGCACTCGCGGCGCGCCGCGATCAGGACTGGCTGGCCGCCAACGCAGTGCAATTGTTGCCGCTCAATCATCCGCATTATCCGCCCTTATTGTTGGAAATCAGCGATCCGCCGCCGCTTTTGTTCGTGGCCGGCGACACTGCGTGTTTGAGCCTGCCACAGCTAGCCGTGGTGGGAAGCCGGCGGCCCAGCCTGCAGGGGCTGGCCGATGCCGCCGGTTTTGCCGCCAGTCTGGCGCAAGCCGGTTTCGTGGTCACCAGCGGTATGGCATACGGTATCGATGCCGCCGCGCATAAAGCAGTATTGGAGGTTGGCGGCAAGACCATTGCTGTATTGGGTTGCGGTATCGATCGCGTCTATCCGCCCGAGCACCGCCAGCTGGCGACGGCGATTCGCGCCAGCGGTGCTCTTATTAGCGACTTCCCCCTGGGGACACCGCCCCGCGCCGCGCACTTCCCCAGCCGCAATCGCATTATCAGCGGCTTGAGCCTGGGCGTATTAGTGGTCGAAGCGGCATTGCGGAGCGGCTCCCTGGTCACCGCGCGCCTGGCGCTGGAGCAAAATCGTGAGGTGTTCGCGATTCCCGGCTCGATTCACAATCCGGTTAGCCAGGGCACCAATACTTTGATTCGCAACGGCGCCACCTTGGTGCAAGAGGCCGACGAAATAGTCGGCGAGCTGGTGGGCTGGTCGAATTTTGCTATGCGCGATAGAGGCTCGGTAAAGGCAGAGTTGTCTCGCGAGCGTGCAGCGGCGACACAAATAACTTTGACCGACGCTGAGGCCGCTGTGCTCGACGCAATTGGTTTTCAGCCGACGCCCCTCGATTTGATCATGGTTGCCGCGACGCAACCACTGCCGGCGGTGCTGGCTATTCTCGGCGAGTTAGAGTTGCGTGGGCTGGTGGAAAATCGGGCGGGATCGTACCTGCGCGTCGTCGGTTAACGCGAGCGCAACCTCGCTTGCGCTGCCTGCGCGACTTGAGTAAGTTGGCGCACTCGCTCGAGCGGTCGGCCAGGTGTCCATGATTAGTGATTTTCGTATTCAGCAGGCGGTGCTTGCGCTGCGCGGTGGCGGCGTTATCGCTTATCCGGCCGAAGGCGTTTGGGGGCTGGGCTGCGATCCCGAAAATCCGGCGGCGGTACTGCATTTGCTGGAGCTGAAACAACGCGCTATGGCTAAAGGCTTGTTGTTAGTGGCCGCCGATATCGAGCAACTGGAGCCCTATTTGACGTTGTTAGATAGCGAGCAGCACCAAGTGCTGCGCAACAGTTGGCCCGCTCCGCTGACCTGGCTGGTGCCGAACAATGGCGCGGCGGCCGATTGGATTTGCGGTTCCAGCAGCCAGGTTGCATTGCGCGTCAGCCCGCACCCGGTAATCGTGGCGGTGAGTCGCGCGTTTGGCGGGCCGCTGGTTTCCACTTCTGCCAATCCGAGCGGACGCCCTGCGGCGTTGAGTGCGTTGCGCGTGCGACGCTATTTCGGCGACCGTCTGGATTTTATCCTGAATGGCGAGTTGGGCGGTCAGCGCGGTCCAACGCCGATTCGAGATTTGATTACCGGCAAATTTGTGCGCCAATGATAATGCTAGACTCGCCGCGCTCGCAGTGGCGGTAAGGCTGCGAGTCGCGGTATATCGGCATTCGGATCCGGCATTCGAGTATCGATTATTTATCGAATCGGCCGCGTCATTAACAGGCGGCAGCAACGTGTCATTAGCGAGATAAAGCGAGGCGGAAATGATTGAGAACAAGCAGGTGAATGCCGCCGGTAATACGTTGGTCAGCGACACATCGATTAACAGCACCGCAGTTAAAGCCTATCTGGAGAATTTGCAGGATCGCATCTGTGCCGCACTGAGCGCGGCTGATGGCGGCGCGCAGTTCGTCGAGGATGCCTGGCAGCGGCCCGGCGGCGGCGGCGGACGCTCGCGCGTGCTGGCCGAAGGTGCGGTGTTCGAAAAGGGCGGCGTGGGTTTCTCGCATGTTTTCGGCACGCAATTGCCGGCCTCGGCGAGTGCCCATCGACCCGAACTGGCCGGTGCATCATGGCAGGCGTTCGGCGTGTCGTTGGTCATGCATCC
>DATIED010000225.1:0-2113 GCA_035455965.1 Spongiibacteraceae bacterium | reverse complement strand
AATGATAAATACGTGCTTGATGGCGCTGGCATCACCGTTCGCCGGTGGCACATCGCTTTTGCTACTGCTGCTGCCGCCGCAGGATATTAATGCCGAGCCAAGCCCAAGCCCTGCCAATAGTGCGACGAGCGTACGTAATTTGAGGTTTTTCATAAAGGAACCTTCGCTGAAATGAGGCGTTTATCGCTCGGATGAGCACTTGTCAGACAATGAACGACGGCAAGCTTGCTTCCCGTGTCGCGCTCTGTTTATATGAAATCCGTTACAAATTAGCCGATGGCTGTGCTGAATCTGCCACGGCGCAGAATCTACTACAACGTAGCAGAACAGACAAGTATACTTTCGCCAACACCTATACTTTCCCCAACATCTTAGGGGTACCACAACCGGAGGCGCAGTGGCTCTCGATTTATCCAAACCCGAGTTTTCGGTGCTCAGCGTATTATGGAAACAACAACCATTATCCGTGCGCGAAGTACACGATCGTCTGAGTGGCGGCTGGGCCTACACTACGACCAAAACCGTAATGGACCGAATGGCTGAAAAAAAGCTGCTCGAACGCGACACCGTAAATGGCAGCATCGTCTACCGCGCCAAGGTCGAACGTACCGAAGGGTTGGTGCAATGGGTGCGCTTTATTGCCGAAAAGATTTTTGAGATAGACGCGGATGAAGTGGTCAGTCTATTTGCTAAACGCAACACCTATAGCGCAAAAGAAATCGCCGCACTGCGTAAACTCATCCTCCAGGCCGAAGCCGCCGATCACAAATCCGCAAAAAACAGCTCTCGCTAGGTCTTTGCGGCATGTGGATTTTCTATCTGGAAAATTATAGCTATGTTGCGCTGGCGTTTAGCCAGCGACAGCTGCTTTTATCGCTGCTCGGCTTTATCGTGATATCGATCCTGAGCTGGTGCTGGCGAAGTGCATCGGTGCGATCGCTATTGCCGGCGTGGTTGTTTTTTTGGGTTTGGATGCTGCCGCTATCTTTACTCGCGTCGCCGACATTCCTAAATAGCGGACTATTGAACGGTATCCTGCTCGGTGTAAGAGAGCACCTGCAGCTATGGCTACCGCTACAAATTCTGGCGCCGTGCGGCCTTCCCTACGTCGAACGCCTTAGCGACAATTTCGCGCTGTTGCCGTTGTTATCATGGAACAAGCTTATTCTTGGCGTGTGGATTTTACTGGCGGGCAGCAAAGCGCTCGGCATGTTAAATCAACGCCGACAATTATCCAGGATCGCTAAAACTGCCCGACCGATTACCGAGCCGCAACTATTGGCGGCGCTGGAAAAGTGGCGACGCCGTTATCGACTGCGGCGCTCGGTAGCGCTGCGCAGCTCCGGCGAAAGTCAGCAGGCTTTTACCATCGGCGTGTTGCGGCCGCTGGTTTTTTTACCGGAGCATTTATTGCACGCATTGAACGGCGCGGATCTCGATGCGATCCTGGGCCACGAGCTGGCGCATATCAAGCGCTGCGACGACGCGTTCGTCTGTTTTCAGCTGATTTCAAAAAGCTTATTGTTTTTCAATCCACTGGTATGGTTCAGCGGCCAACGTATTACTTCTTTGCGCGAGCGCTGCTGCGACTTACTGGCAATTCAGGCCAGCGATTTATCGCCGCAATCCTACGCGGAAAGTCTGCTGCGCGTCGCGGAGCTGCACCATGTATCCGACTTCGATAGCGAGGTGGCGGCAGGGCTCACCTCATCCGCACTGGCTAAGCGGGTGCGCCATGTATTAAGCCCGCATAAAAATAATTTTACCTGGCTGCCGCTACTCGCTGCCATGCTGCTTTTGCCTCTGCTAAATCTAGCCTTGATGCCGGATATCGCGGGCATCGATGTAATCCGCGACGATGAAGCCAAAGCGCTACTGACCGAGCTGCATGCCGTACCGCCTATGCCGCGCGCAGCTATCGTGAGAAATTTCATCGATGCAGCCAATACGAGCTGCGCGCTGCCGCAGCGCGCGCAATACCATCCGGGTATCGATTTTGTACCCGGCAGTACCGGCGATCGCAGCGTCCGTGCAATAGCCGATGGCGAAATTAGCGCAGTTATCCATTCCTCCGCCTATTTCGGCGCGCTATTGCAAATCAATCATGCGAACG
>DATIED010000224.1:0-2863 GCA_035455965.1 Spongiibacteraceae bacterium | reverse complement strand
CCACGATTAAACAAACCGAGTAAATGATCGACCTTTTTCGGATCGATCGCGGTGAATTGCTGTTGATTCCAAACGTAGGCGGCATTGTGATATTTCTTGGTCCACTCGCTGGTTAAATCGCGTCGATCGTCGCGCTCGCCGACCGCACCGTTGCCCTCGGGATCGCTGACTGCAGTTGGAATAAACTTGCTGCGTCCACCGCCCAGTACGACATCGAGACCGCCGCCCAATGGAAATTCAATTAATTGTCTGGCGATGTCTCTACAGCCCTGAATCTTGCTCTCCGTCGGCATATCGTGATCGCTCTGCCAATTGCGCTCGGGTACGTGCGCATAGGTTGCCGCCGGAGTGGCGTCGGTAACGCTCGACGTAGTCACGATACCGGTGGATAAACCGGCTTTCGCGGCCTGCTCCAGAAAGGTTTGCACGCTGTTGCCCTGCGCGCTTTTACAATCGCCGCGCTGCGCGTTTTGATTGACGCCGATGAAGCCCGCCTTGGTTTTCACACCTGACATTATCGCCGTCATGGTACCGGCGGAATCCGGTACCTGCTGGTTGGTGTTGTAGGTCTTCGCTAATGCCGTATACGGCAACTCTTCGAAAGACAGCGAGTTCTCCTCGCCATTATCGCCGCGCAACTGGCCATCGAAAATGCGCGCCGCAGTCACCGTGGTAAGGCTCATGCCATCGCCGATAAATAGAATAACGTTGCGCGCCCGCGCTTCGTTAGGCTTGAGCTGCAAGGTTCTTTGCAACTCGGCGGCACCATCGGCGTACCACTGACCGGGGTTTTCTTCGCGTGCCAGCGCCGTCGTAGCCGCGCTACACAATGCAATAGACCAGCCGACCGCGCGCAACTTTTTACTTAAACTATTATTCATCGTCTGCCTCATTTTTCGGATGTTGATCATCGCCGGCGCTCGCGCCATCGTCGCCCATCAGTACATCAATGAAAATAATTTACGCTGATACTCTTTCGCCAACGGATCGCTGTTACCCAGCACCGCGATGATATCCAGCACGGCCTTTTTGGCCGCGCCATCGCCAAACTGGCGATCGCTGCGCAGAATGCCGATCAACAGATCGAGCGCTTCGCGATGCTGCGCGTTCTGACTATATTGCAGTGCCAGCTGATACGCCGTTTCGAAATCCTCCGGCGCATTTCTCAAACTCTCCTCCAGCGCGCGAATTTCCGGCGTTTTTGCCGCTTCGCGCTGCAATTCCAACTGCGCCGTCAACTGCTGATAGCGCGAGTCGCGATCGGCGAGCTTAATTGCATCGAGCTGCGCTTGCGCCTCGTCGAAACGCTTGAGCGCCAGCAGCGTTGCCGCCAGTTCGATGCCGATATCGGCGCGCTTGCGCGAATCGGCATAAGCATTGCGCAACAGCGCCAGCGCGGCGCCGAAATCGCCGGCCGCGATCAGTTCGCGCGCCTGTTGCAACTGGATATCCCAAGGCTTCGGCAAATATTTTTCCAACATTTGCCGCACTGCGTTTTCCGTCTGCGCCCCGGCGAAACCGTCTGCCGGCTGACCGTCCTTCATCAGCATAATAGTCGGTAAGCTACGCACGCCGAACTGTTCGGCGATACGCGGCTCATCGTCGCAATTAACCTTGGCCAATAGAAATTGACCGGCGTATTCGTTCGCCAGCTTCTCCAGAATCGGCAGCATAACTTTGCACGGCGCGCACCAATCGGCCCAGAAGTCGATCAATACCGGACGCTGAAACGATTCGTCGATCAACATGGCCTTGGCGTTCGCCATGGTCACGCTCACTATATGTTCACTCATATTATCTCCACTCCTGGCGCAACGCCGGGCTTGCGCCCCGCTGCTCAATAGGTATTACCGACCGAATATTTTATCGAACCGGCGCACCGCCTCTTCGAGCCGCGCCATGCCTGTGGTGTATGCGAAACGCACGTGTTCGCGCGCGCGGAAACGACCAAAATCGGTGCCGGGGGTAATCGCAATGCCGTGCTGTTCGAGCATATCCAAACAAAACTGCTCGCTGTCGTCGGTAAAGTTTTTAACATCCGCATATAAATATAAAGCACCTTCCGGCGCATGCGGAATTGCAAAACCCAAACGCCGTAATTCGCCCAATAGAAAATTGCGGCGCCGGCCGAACTCCGCCCGCCGCTCGCTGAAAATTGCCTGCGCCTCCGCGCCGAAGCCGGCCAGTGCGGCATATTGCGCGGGTGTCGACATCGAGATAAAGAAATTCTGCGCTAACTTTTCCAGGTGCGGTACTGCAGCTTCGGGTGCGACCAGCCAACCGAGCCGCCAACCGGTCATGCCAAAATATTTTGAGAAACTATTGATGACAAAAGCCTGATCGGTCACTTCCAGAATCGACGGTGCATCGATGCCGTCGTAAGTGAGGCCATGATAAATCTCATCGACGATGAGATGGCCGCCCTTGCGCGCGCACAGCGCGGCTAAGCCGGTCAACTCGGCACGCGACAGGATCGAGCCGGTCGGGTTGGCCGGCGATGCGACTAGAATACCCGAAGTATTATCGCGCCAGTGTTGCTCGGCCTTGGCGGCGGTCAATTGATAATGATCGTCGGGGCCGACCGGCACCAGTTGCCCCTCGGCCTCGACCAGACGCAGAAAATGGCGATTGCATGGATAACCGGGATCGGTCATCAATAAGCCTTTGCCGGGGTCGAGCAACAGCGCTGCTATTAATAGCAGCGCACCGGATGCGCCCGGCGTAATTAAAATGCGTTGCGGCGCGATCGTCACGCCGTATTGGTCGGCGTACCAGCCGGCGATCGCCTCGCGCAACTCGGGAATGCCCGTGGCCTGCGTATAAAATGTCTGACCGCGATCGAGCGCGGTTTTAGCGGCTTCGA
>DATIED010000223.1:0-2208 GCA_035455965.1 Spongiibacteraceae bacterium | reverse complement strand
CAACGCCTTCGCCGCCGAATGCACACCGACACGCCCACCCGCCGTGCCCCACAGGTCCACCGGCAGGCTCTCGACTTCGCTACGCATGCGCTCCGCATCGAATTGCACAGGCAAGCGCACGCACCCGCCGAGCAGCGTCGCTTTATCAATGACTTGTTGATCCGCCAGATCGAGCATCGTTACCGTCCTTTATTCGGGCAGGTAAGGCAAAGCACGGTGACGCCAATGAATGTCGCAAAACGACAACGGCGCTTTAGACTGGGAAATTTAGCGGTAAACATACGGTCTTTTCTTCATTATTGTCGAGCCAAAAATATAGGCAAACGCCCCGATTGTAAAGGATACAGAGACCAGGCTGCACGGCGGCGGCGGTGAACACTTAGCGAGCTGACGGCGATAAATCCGCATGGACGAGCACCGTAATCCTTCGTGGCAAGCTCCTTCTCCGCAAAATATCCTTAATGTAACCCCCCACGATTGATTGACTTGCCACGCGAACCAACATGGTATCCATTGATGAACCAGCCCCTATTCTCACCAACAGGTTCCATTGCTTGACCGCGCTATCCATTTTTTACGCTATTGAGAAAAAATAATGGCACTGAAGCCAAAACAAGAATCACCCACTGGGTAAGCGGTACAAAGATATAAATGAGCCCACCCTGCGCATCCGGATGGATGAACATTGCATCGACAATAAACCAGACTCCAAATGAACCCGCTATCAATGACAACAGAAGTACGGCGAACGTCGCCGCATTGGCTGAAACAAACTTTGCCTTAACCGCCAGATAGACGTACGGACTAACCGCCCAGACGATAAAACCGCAAGCGGAAAGCGTGACCGGCTGACTCGCGGACTTAATACCCACGGCTGTAGTTACAGTCGCGGCTAATAAAATAAAAAAATAGGTTGAGATTTTCATAGTTGAATTTATTGAAAAATCAGCCGCGGGCCACAATCACCTCGCTCAATAGCTCCTTATCTTATTTACAGCAATAAAACTTCTCGTCGTAATCGATTGCGACAGTAACATAGAAAATCACAGTTTTGGAAACGAGTCTAAAGCACGAATATCGAAAGTATCTTTACAATTAGCCTTTAGCAATCAACGGCAGCGGCTCTGGTTGCTCTGCAGGGGCTTTATTTTTCGATAGAGTGCCGGCTGCCTCTTTTATCAGACGATTCAACTCCGGTACGCACGACCCGCAATTAGTCCCACAACGCAGTTGCGCGCCCAGCGCAGCGCTATCACGACAACCGGCGGCGATGGCCGCGCGAATCGGTGCTTCGGCAACTTGAAAGCAGCTGCAAATTAACGCGCCTTGTGCAGATTGTTCGCCCGCCGGCTGACCGCTGAGTAATACGCGTCGATTCGCTGCATCGAGTGGCTGCGCCAATTGACTCGCGAGCCACCAGGGATCCGGCAATAAATCGCTTTTGCCTAAAATCAGCGCGACTTGTAAATAATCCTGCTCGATCCAGGCGGCGCGCAATTCGCCGGCTTCGTCGCCAAATTGCATAGTCGGTTCAAACGGTAACGCTGCGCCCGTCGTCAACAAATTGATTAGCATTCGCCGCGCCTCGGCAATGTCGCCGGCACCGGCCAGCCAATACAACCAGCCGCCGGCGATCGGCATGCGCGCCCAATAAAAATCGCGCGTCAAAACAGGCGGCGTGCGGCAGATAATTACCGCGCGCCAACTCACCGGCAGCGGTCGCACCGCCACGCTCGCATGTTTCAATTCGGGCTGCCCCGAAACAGGATCGGCGATCGCCGGCACCAATGTATCGACCGTCGCGCGCGCGGCGAATTGATCGTTCCAATGAATCGGTGCGAATAGCGAACCGCGTCGCTGATTCGGTTCGATGCGCACGCGTAACCAAACCTTGCCGTGGCGATTATGTATTTCGGCGATTTCGCCGTTGGCGAGACCGAACACCGCCGCGTCCTGCGGATGCACTTCCACGAATGGTTCGCTGCGATGGCGATTGAGCCGCTCGCTTTCCGCAGTGCGCGTCATCGTGTGCCATTGATCGCGAACGCGGCCGGTATTAAATATCAATGGCGCCTCTCGATTGGTCGGGATTTGCGGCCACTGCGACTCGATATTTATAAAACAGGCACGCCGATCCGGCGTCGAAAAACTGCCGTCGCCGAATAGACGCTGCGTACCTTTATAAACAGTTTTATCGATACGCTCTTG
>DATIED010000222.1:0-3943 GCA_035455965.1 Spongiibacteraceae bacterium | reverse complement strand
CAAGAGCGTATCGCCGCGTGCGCGGTGCTCAGCCAACAGCGCATCGGCTTTGCGCAAGCGCAACGGCGTTATCACGCTGCGCATGAAATCGGCGTGCAAGGCCTGCAACTCGGTTGGGCTGTAACGCGTCAGCGGCTCCAGCGCAAACGCGAGATACGCTTGGATATCGAGCGTGCCATTTTGGTACTGCCGATAAAACAGATCGTTGCTCGCGCGGTAAAAATCGCCGTCGACGATACCGCGCCGCACCAGAAACTCGCCCCAGGCATGATCGCTGTCGCCGCCTAGCAACGTATTGTCCAAATCAAAAATCGCCAAACTCACGATACGCTCTCTCTGTAACGCAATATTTCCACGCTTAACACGATATTTTCAGTCCTGATTGGCTGGGTTGCGGCTGCGTAGGATACCTGCACTGCGGCGGATACTACGAGGATTGTTCACGTCCGCGCATTTGTGGAACAATACCGAAGATTTCTTTTACTCATGATGACGAGTCCGCCCAGTGATCGACGCCGATGGTTTTCGCCCCAACGTGGGTATCGTGGTAGCGAATACGCTCGGCGAAGTGTTATGGGCACGCCGTGTCGGCCAGAATGCCTGGCAATTTCCACAGGGCGGCATCAATCCGGACGAGTCGCCGGAGGCGGCACTGTACCGCGAGTTGCGCGAAGAAGTGGGACTGCTACCTGAGCATGTTGAAGTACTGGCCTGCACTCGCGGCTGGCTGCGCTACCGACTGCCGGAGCGGTTGGTGCGACGCAATAGCGAAGGGCCGCTCTGCATCGGCCAAAAACAAAAGTGGTTTCTACTGCGCATGCTGGCCGATGATGAGCAGGTACGCATGGATTGCGGGGATAAGGCAGAATTCGACCATTGGCGCTGGGTGAGCTATTGGTATCCGCTGGGACAAGTGGTGTCGTTCAAGCGCGAAGTTTATCGTCGCGCTATGAAAGAATTGTCGGTGCGGCATAGCAAACTGGTCGGCTATCGTTAACGTTTAGCCAGTCCCGGTAAATAAGATCGCAATACCGCGCCTCCCGACCGAGGCCGGCAACGACAGCCTCGTTAGGACAGTACATGGATAGCAAAACCGCCATGCTCGACGCCCTGCGCAGTATTGTGCAGGAAGTCAACGCCGCCGCCGATCTGCAAAGCGCGCTCAATATTATTGTGCGACGCGTGCGCGATGTGATGGGCACGGAGGTTAGCACCGTTTATTTGCGCGATCCGAACAGCGGTCGCTATGTCTTCATGGCCAACGAAGGCCTCAACCCCAGCTTCGTTGGCAAAATCAGTCTCGCCGCAGATGAGGGCTTGGTCGGCCAGGTCGCTACCCGCGAAGAGCCGCTCAACCTCGAAGACGCCGAATCGCATCCCAGCTTTCTATTTCTGCCCGGTATCGGCGAGGAACTGTACCGTTCCTTCTTAGGCGTGCCGATCATCCACCAACGCCGCGTACTCGGCGTGCTGGTGGTGCAACAGATCGAAAAGCGCCGCTTCGACGAAAACGAAGAAGCCTTTTTAGTCACTTGCTCCGCTCAGCTGGCGGGCGTTATCGCCCACGCGCAAGCGACCGGCTCCATCATTACCATCGATCGCGGCGGCATCAAAACCGCCAGTGCCGCGCGCTTTCAGGGTGTCGCCGGCGCCTCCGGCATCGCCATCGGCCAGGCCGTAGTCGCGTCGCCGCCAGCCGATTTGTACTCGGTGCCGCATCGCAATTGCGCCGATCCCGAGCTCGAAATTCGTTTTTTCCACGACTGTCTCGCTGCAGTGCGCAAGGATGTGCAGGATCTCGGCGCTAAACTCTCCAGCCGTTTGGCACCGCAGGAACAGGCACTGTTCGATGTATATCTGCGCATGCTCGACGACAACGCGCTCGCTGCCGAGGTCGTCGAACTGATTCGCCTCGGCGAATGGGCGCAGGGCGCGCTGAGCCAGGTTATTCTCGCGCACGTGCGTACTTTCGAGATGATGGACGATCTCTATCTGAAAGAGCGCTCGGCCGATGTAAAAGATTTGGGTCGCCGCCTGTTGTCGTATTTGCAGGCCGCCAATACCACGCCGGTGGTGTATCCCGAGCGCACCGTATTGGTCGGCGAGGAATTGACCGCGTCGATTCTCGGCGAAGTGCCGAAAGAAAAATTGGTCGGCCTAGTGTCGGTGCAAGGCTCCGGCAACTCGCACGTCGCGATTCTCGCGCGCGCGATGGGTATTCCCACCGTCATGGGTTGCCTCGACTTACCATTTACTCAGGTCGAAGGCGCCGAGCTGATTCTCGACGGCTACAACGGTATCGTTTATTACAACGCGCCGGCCGAAGTGCGCGCGCAGTTTCAAGCGATCGGCGAAGAAGAGCAGCAAATCTCCAAAGGCCTGGAAGCGCTGCGCGATCTGCCATGCGAAACCACCGACGGTCATCGCATTCCGCTATGGGTCAACACCGGCCTGATGGCCGATGTAGCGCGCTCGCTCGAGCGCGGCGCCGAAGGTGTCGGCCTGTATCGCACCGAAGTACCGTTTTTGATGCGCGATCGGTTTCCCAGCGAAGAGGAACAACGCGCCATTTATCGTCAGCAGTTGGAACCTTTCGCACCGCTGCCGGTGACGATGCGCACGCTCGACGTCGGCGGCGACAAATCGCTGCCGTATTTTCCGATCGAAGAAGACAATCCGTTTCTCGGCTGGCGCGGCATTCGCGTCACGCTCGATCACCCGGAAATTTTTCTGGTGCAAGTACGCGCGATGATGAAGGCCAGCAAAGGCCTGAACAATTTGCGCATCATGCTGCCGATGATCAGCAATATTCAGGAGCTCGAAGACGCCCTCGAATTAATTTATCGCGCGCACGATGAATTGCTGGAAGAAGGCTTGCAGTTGGAGCTACCGCCGATCGGCGTGATGGTCGAAGTGCCGGCAGCCGTGTATCAGGCGCGCGAGTTGGCGAAACGCGTAAGCTTTCTATCGGTCGGCTCGAACGACCTCACACAATATTTATTGGCGGTGGATCGCAATAATGCGCGCGTAGCCGATCTCTACCACGCCTACCATCCCGCCGTGCTGCAGGCTTTGCAGAAGGTGGCCAACGACGGTCATGCAGAGGGCAGGCAAGTCAGTATTTGTGGCGAGCTGGCCGGCGATCCGGCGGCGGCGATTCTATTATTGGCTATGGGTTACGACATGTTGTCGATGAACGCCACCAACCTGCCGAGAGTAAAATCGGTAATTCGCAGCGTCAGCCTCGATCAAGCGAAATCGCTGCTCGCCCGTGCAATGCAAATGGAAAGCTCGGTGCAGATTCGCACCATGCTCGAAGATGAATTAACCGCGGCGGGTATGACGCGCCTGCTGCGATCCGGTTCGAAAACCGCGCCGAAATTTATTGCGTAGCGTCTGCAACAAAATCAGCCTTGGCTTTATGTAGGGTGGATCATCGACCCACCATTGTCGTTGCGGCAAGATCGCATGGCGGATCAATGATCCGCCCTACGTTAGCTAAAGCGAGCCACCTAGACTCACGGAATCTCCCCGGCCCCTTTTTCAAAGGGGCTAGAGGGATTTGCTTTAATCGAAAATTTTGCCGGGATTCATCACGCCTTTCGGATCGAATACGCATTTGATCTGTTTCATTAAGCTAATTTCTTCAGCGCTACGTCCGTACTGCAAATAATCTTTTTTCAACAGACCGACACCGTGCTCGGCGGATACGCTGCCGCCATAGCGCTGCACGATTTCGAACACCCACTGCGACACGCGATGGCAGCGTTGATGAAAATCGGCGACTGCCAAATTATCCGGCTTCAGAATATTCAAATGCACGTTGCCGTCGCCGATATGGCCGAACCAGACGATTTCAAACTCCGGGTACTCGCGTTGTACTAATGCATCGACCTCGGCGATAAACGGTGGCACCTTGGAAATCACTGTGGCAATGTCGTTC
>DATIED010000221.1:0-3020 GCA_035455965.1 Spongiibacteraceae bacterium | reverse complement strand
TAATATCGATTCCGATATACTGCAAGTCTTAACTGCGCCGCTTTCACCGGTGGCTGGCCTAAGGTGTCCTGCGGACATCGATGGCCAAGCCCTGGTCGGCGCGCAACCGTGAAAAAGCGCGCAACGGCGCTTCTTCGATATCGATTGATCGACCTGTGGGCGATAAGCCCGCGAGTGCTAGCCCGGTGAGAGGGATAATGAAAAGCTCCGAAATCCGCGAGGCGTTTCTTACTTTTTTTGAAAGTAAGGGCCACACGCGCGTCGCCAGCAGCTCGCTGGTGCCGCACGAAGATCCGACCCTGCTGTTCACCAACGCCGGCATGAATCAATTCAAGGATGTTTTTCTCGGCTTCGATAAACGCCCCTACACTCGCGCCACCAGTTCGCAGAAATGCGTGCGTGCCGGCGGCAAGCACAACGATCTTGAAAACGTCGGCTACACCGCGCGCCATCACACCTTCTTTGAAATGCTCGGCAATTTCAGCTTCGGCGATTATTTCAAGCGCGACGCGATTATGTACGCGTGGGAGTTTTTAACGTCGAAACAGTGGTTGAGTCTGCCCACCGAAAAATTATGGGTGACGGTATACGCCGACGACGATGAGGCCTACGACCTGTGGCATAAGGAAGTCGGCGTGCCGGTCGAGCGCATCATCCGCATCGGCGACAATAAGGGCGCGCGTTACGCGTCGGATAATTTCTGGATGATGGGCGACACTGGTCCATGCGGTCCGTGCACCGAGATTTTCTTCGATCACGGCGCAGATATCTGGGGCGGTCCGCCCGGGTCGCCAGAGGAGGACGGCGATCGCTATATCGAAATCTGGAACAATGTATTCATGCAATTTAACCGCGACAAAGCGGGTGTAATGCATAAATTGCCAAAGCCCAGCGTCGATACCGGCATGGGCCTGGAGCGCATCTCCGCCGTGTTGCAGCATGTGCACTCCAATTACGAAATCGATTTATTCCAGCATTTGATCAAAGCCGCCGCGCGCGAAACCAACACCGCCGATCTCGACAGCCCCTCGTTGAAGGTATTGGCCGATCATATTCGCGCCTGCTCGTTCCTGATCGCCGACGGTGTGATTCCCGGCAATGAAGGTCGCGGTTATGTGTTGCGTCGCATTATTCGCCGCGCGATCCGTCACGGTTATAAACTCGGCGCCCGCAACGCATTCTTTTATAAATTGGTGCCGGATCTGGTCGCGGAAATGGGCGTGGCTTTTGCGGAATTAAAAACGTCGCAAGCGCGGATTCAAGAGGTGCTGAAGCAGGAGGAAGAGCGCTTCTTCGAAACTATCGAAAACGGTATGCAGATTCTCGAAGCGGAGTTGGCGCATCTACAGTATGAGTTTGCCAATGTCGATAAGTTGGCAACCAAGTATCCAACCAGTGCGTCGCCTGATGATGCGGGAAAGTCTGCTTTGGGATTGCCGATATCCGAAGATGGCAAGCCGCAATTGTCCGGTGAGGTCGCGTTCAAATTACACGATACTTACGGTTTCCCGCTGGATTTAACCGCCGATGTTTGTCGCGAGCGAGGCGTGGTCGTCGATGCTAAAGCCTTCGATGCAGCGATGCAGCGGCAGCGCGAAATGGCGCGCGGCGCCGGTAAATTCAAAATGGCGGCGGCGCTGGAATACAGCGGCGCGCCGACCAAATTCCTCGGCTATAACACTATCGAAATCGAAGATGCGCGCGTGATTGCGCTGTACCGCGATGGCTCGCCGGTCGATGAACTGCACATCGGTCAGGCCGGCGTGGTGGTGTTGGATCGCACGCCGTTTTATGCCGAGTCCGGCGGTCAGGTCGGCGACAGTGGCGAGTTAGTCGTCGGTAAAGTCTGCACGACCTTGTTCGCGGTCGAGGATACGCAAAAGATTCAGGCCGATGTGTTCGGCCATCACGGCGAAGTGCGTGCCGGCTCGCTGCGCGTTGGCGATATGTTATTGGCGCGCGTCGACGCCACGCATCGCGCCAGTACCATGCGCAATCACTCGGCCACGCATTTAATGCATAAGGCATTGCGCACGGTGCTCGGCGAGCATGTGCAGCAGAAGGGCTCGCAGGTCGATGCCGATAAAACACGCTTCGATTTTGCGCACAACTCACCTCTGAGCCGCGAGGAAATTCGCAAGATCGAATTGATCGTCAATCATGAGGTCATCGCTAACGCACCGACTCAGGCGCGCGTGATGCCGATCGACGAGGCGCAGAAAACCGGCGCGATGATGTTATTCGGCGAAAAATATGGCGATGAAGTGCGTGTGCTGGATATCGGTTCGTCGCGCGAATTGTGCGGCGGCACGCACGTGGCCAGCACCGGCGATATCGGCCTGTTCAAAATCGTCGCCGAGAGCGGCGTCGCCGCCGGCGTGCGCCGCGTCGAAGCGGTCACCGGCATGAATGCGGTGGCCTTCGTGCATCGCCAGGAAAGTGTTGTCGCCGAGATTGCCGGTGCGTTGAAGGCATCGGTCGACGAAACGCCGCAACGGGTCGCGCAGGTGCTGGAGCAGATACGCACGCTGGAAAAAGAACTCGCACAGGTCAAGGGCAAGCTGGCCAGCGCGGCCGGCAGCGATCTGGCGGCGCAGGTTAAAACGATCAATGGTGTGCAGGTATTGGCCGCCAAGCTCGACGGTGCCGACGCGAAAGCATTGCGCGATACTGTCGATCAATTGAAAAACAAACTCGGTTCGGCGGTTATTTTGCTGGCTGCGGTCGACGGCGAGAAAGTGATGCTGATCGCCGGTGTCACACAGGACCTGACCGCGCGCTTCAAAGCCGGCGAGTTGCTGGCCAAAGCGGCGGCGGCAGTCGGCGGCAAGGGCGGCGGCCGGCCCGATCTGGCGCAGGGCGGCGGCACCGATCCGGCCGCACTGCCGGCGGCGCTGGCGCTGGCCGAGCAGTACGTCCTGGGCTGACGGGCGGGTCGCAGCGCGCAATGGTTTAAATCCGCAACGAATTAGTGTTTAATTCCGCGTCCTTTACGGGCGCGCCTTCATTTCGTTCAGTCG
>DATIED010000220.1:0-3800 GCA_035455965.1 Spongiibacteraceae bacterium | reverse complement strand
ACAGCCGCATCTACAACACCTTCGATGCCCATCGGCTGCTGTACTGGGCAAATTCGACGGGGCGTCAACAACAATTGAAGCTCGCGTTGTTCAGGGCAAACTTCACCGACTGCGCGAATATCGCGGACCCGGAAGTATTGGTAGCCGCCGCGCAGAACGCCGGGCTGGATGGTCAGGAAGCACGGGAGATACTTGCCACGGGCCGCTACGCCGAAGAAGTCCACGCGGCCGAACAGTTGTGGTTAAGCCGCGGCATCACCTCCGTACCCTCCATCATCATCAACGACAAATGGCTGATCTCGGGTGGCCAGCCGGTCGAGGTGTTCGAGCAAACATTGCGCCGTATCGCGACCGAACCGGCGTAGCTATTCGCAGAGCGCAGGATTGCGATTCCAGCAAAGCGCAACGTTGCAGTAATTTAATTTGGTTCGCTGTTCATATATTTGTTCGTCTGGCTACAATGGCCGCCGGTGCCGCCCTGCATGCATGCATGAGTGGACGGCTCGCGACCGGTGCGGTCTCAGGCGCGCCCCCCAGGACTATCGGAGAATTCATTATGAGCAAACGCTACTCGATGCCGATCCCCTTCGGCTGGTACGGTATCGCCTTTGGCGCCGACTTGAAAATCGGCCAAGTGAAACCACTGAAGTATTTTGGTAAGGAGCTGGTGCTGTTTCGCACCGAGTCGGGCGAGGCCAAGGTGCTCGATGCCTATTGCCCGCACCTGGGTGCGCATCTCGGCCACGGCGGCAAGGTGCATGGCGAGAGCATCGCCTGCCCGTTTCACGGTTGGCAGTTCAACGGCGGTGGTCAATGCACCGCGGTGCCCTACGCCAAGAACATGCCTCCCAAAGTCGCCGGCGGCAAGCAGGCCATCTACGCCTACCCGACCGTGGAAAAAAATCAGGTGATCTGGACCTGGTATCACCCGGATCGCGTAGCTCCGCTGTTCGAGGTGGAAGATATTGCGGAGGCCACCTCCGATGAATGGACGCCGCTGCAGCGCTTCAACTGGACCATTAACACCACCGTGCAGGAAATGGCGGAAAACGCCGCAGATGGAGCGCACTTCGTCTATGTGCACAGCTCCCCGGAAATGCCGGTGGGCGACATGATCATCGAGGGACATAAGCGCCGTGCCGAATACGACATGGGCAGTCCGGCATCGAAGGCGGATGGCAGCCTGGACCCGAATGGCAATGCCGCCGGGGTGCATCTCGACACCCGCGCCGCCGGGCCGGGCCAAACTTACCAGCGCTTCACCGGCAGCTTCGAAACATTGCTGATGGCGATGCCCATACCTATCGACCAGAACACGGTCGAACTGCATTTTGCTTTCACTCAACCCAAAAATGCGACGCCGGAACAACAGGCCGTCGCCAGCATGGTGGTCAATATGATCGCCTTCCAGGCCGAGCAGGACATTCCGATCTGGGAGAACAAGGTGTATCTGGAAAGCCCAACCCTGTGCGACGGCGACGGCCCGATCCACCAGCATCGCAAGTGGTTCCGTCAGTTCTACGCCGAAGGAGATACTGCTGCACCGGAGCGACTGCGGGCGGTCTGAAGCCTGGAGCGAACCGGCTCAGCATGCTGGGCCGGCGCGTTCGACTTTACCCGCTGGAATTACGTCGACTACTATCGGGCAATCGGTGTAGCAACCGCAGTAAAAACATTCGATCCCAATAAAAATATCGACAATCCCCGATCATCATGGGGGCATCGCACTCAATACCTGCCTGAGGCGCGGAGCCGCGAAATCCAGGAAGCTGCGCATCTTCAGCGGCATCTGTCCCCGCGCGACGTGCACAAGATGAACGGGCACGAGTTCCGGTTCATACGCTGCAAGGACAATCTGTAATTCGCCACGCTCGACTGGCTCGGCCACCTGATAGTGCAGCAGGCGCGTTACGCCGATACCCAGGACCGCAGCTTGCGCCGCAGCCTCCGCGGTAGTCACGGTCAGGCGCGGCAGGATCGGCACGTCGAGTGCGACCTTCGACTGCGCACGCTGGAAGCGCCAGCTCGGGGACGGCATCGGCGCATCCACTGTCACGCATGGAAACCGCGTTAAATCGTCGGGCGTCTGTGGAATACCGTGGTGGGCAAGCAGCGCGGGGCTTGCGCAAGTCAACGTGCGTAGCGCGCCGATTTGCGTGGCGATCATCGAGCTGTCCGGCAGTTTGCCGATACGCACCGCCATGTCCACATGATCGTCGATCAGGTTAACGTTGCGGTCGGCGAGCATCAGCCGGATATTGATTTGTGGAAATGTCGCCAGAAACTCCGCGACTACCGGCAGCAGATGCAGCCGGCCGAACATGACTGGTGCAGTCACGACTAACTCGCCCTTGGGCACGATGAATTCGCCGGCCGCTGCGCGCTCGGCGTCCTCGACCTGCTCCAGAATACGCCGCGCCGCCGCCACATAGGCGATGCCTGCATCCGTTAGCGTGAGCTTGCGAGTACTGCGGATCAGCAACCGCGTGCCCAGCAGCGCTTCGAGATCGGAAATCCTGCGGCTCAGCGTAGCCAGTGGAATCTTCAATGCACGACCCGCCGCGGAAAGGCTGCCCATTTCCGTCACCGATAACAGCATCGACATGGCTTCGAGCCGATCCACTCACTCTTCCATTTTTCGGTAGGTAGATTCTCAATCCTACCGGATTATCAAATCTATTGGAAAGAAGGATCATTCTCCCAGCCGAGCCAGCCGGCTCGCACATTGAAGGAGATAGGTCATGTCCTACGGCTTTCTGGATATCGCGGTGACACCCGCTGTCCGCGCTGCACAGGCGGCAATGGACAGCGAGCAGCTGTGGACCGAGTTTAAGGGGCATCGAGAGTTCGACCGCTTCACGGACAACGAGGCTGCATTCATCGCCGATCGCGACAGTTTCTACATGGCAACGGTTTCCGAGACCGGCTGGCCGTACGTGCAACACCGTGGCGGCCCGCGCGGCTTTCTTAAGCTCATTGATGACCGCACGCTCGCGTTCGCGGACTATCGCGGCAATCGGCAATACATCAGCGTGGGTAACGCATCGAGCGATGATCGGGCTTGTCTGTTCCTGATGGATTATGCGCGACGCGCTCGCTTGAAAATATATGTGCACGCCGAAGTGGTCGCGCTCGATGCCGATCCGGCATTGGCGGAGCTGGTGGCAGTGCCGGGCTACAAGGCCAAACTGGAACGCATTTTTCGGCTGCGACTGGCAGCATTCGATTGGAACTGTCCGCAGCACACTACGCCGCGTTTCACGGAGCAGGAAATCGCCGAGGCGGTACGCCCGCTGCGCGATCGAGTGGAGTTTCTCGAATCTGAAAATGCCGCGCTGCGCGAACGGCTTGCCAACGCTGGAGAAGCATCCTAAATAGCCGACGGTCAGTATGAGCTCCCCGAGCCGGAGCACGGGCCAATATGCGTTTTGTTCGTGCGCATCGACGCCGGTCTCTTTGACAGTGCCGGGTAAATTGCCGAATACTGCTCGGGCGATGCTGTCTTCGAGCTGGTTAATCGATGATGTCTTTGATGCGGCGATCAAAAGCGGTGAGCCGCCATTCGAGTTGGCGCACAGCTCGCGCGTCCGGGCCGATCGGGAAATTGACGCTGGAACTTCGCTCCGGTTTGATATCTGAATTGCCGCGCTCATCCTGCGGGTCATCGACAAATCATTGCTCCGCGATGGGCAAACGGATCGGGAACATGGCGATGTTTTCGCAACGATGTTTTTTGCAGCACTGAAGAGCGCGCAATGGACGAAGAACTCAGAATCGAAGAATACAAAAATCCCGCCGGC
>DATIED010000219.1:0-2981 GCA_035455965.1 Spongiibacteraceae bacterium | reverse complement strand
TGGCGATATCGCCGGTGCGCAACCAGCCGTCCGCATCGATGACCTTGGCGGTTTCGTCGGGACGCTGCCAGTAGCCGAGCATGACTTGCGGGCCTTTCACGCACAATTCGCCGGGCTCGTTGAGTCCCTGCTCGACGCCGTCTTCGTTCACGACTTTTATTTCGGTTTCGGGCAATGCGAGACCGATCGTGCCGACTTGATTATTGCCGCCCGGATTGATCGACACCACCGGCGAGGCCTCGGTCAAACCGTAACCCTCATAAACGTCGCAGCCGGTGATGCGCTTCCACTGTTCGGCTGCGCTGGTGGTCAACGCCATGCCGCCGGAAATGGTCGCTTTCATCGAGCTGAAATCCAACTGCGCAAATTCCACGCGCTGACACAGCGCAACAAACAACGTATTGAGGCCGCAGAAGCCGGTGAAACGATAGCGCCGCATCTCGGCAATAAGCCCGGCGATATCCTTCGGGTTCGGAATCAACACGCAATGATTGCCGTTGCTCAACATCACCATGCTCAGCGTGAACGAATAGATATGGTAGAGCGGCAATGGCACGATAAAAGTTTCGACGCCGGGACGCAGCCCGTAAGTAGCGAACATCGCCGCGCCCTGCACCGCGTTGGCGATCAAGTTGCGATGGCTGAGCATCGCGCCCTTTGCTACCCCGGTGGTACCGCCGGTATATTGCAATACCGCCACATCCTGCGGCTGCAATGGCACCGGTCGAAATTTTTCCGCCGCACCGCGCTGCAGTGCAGCGGTGAATTTCAGCGCGCCGGGAATATCGAATGCCGGCACCATACGCTTGATATAACGCGCGCCAAAATTAATCAGCAAACGCTTGAGCGGTGGATGTAAATCCGCCAGCTCAGTGACGATAACCACCTCGACCTGAGTTTTACTCAATATTTTCGCCGCGGTATGCGCGAAGTTCGCCAGCACGATTAATGCCTTGGCGCCGGCATCCTTCAACTGGTGCTCGATCTCTTCGCAGCTGTACAGCGGATTGGTATTGACCACCACAAAGCCGGCGCGCATTGCGCCTAGCAAAGCCACCGGATACTGCACCAGATTCGGCATTTGAATGGCGATGCGATCGCCCGGCTGCAGTGCCGGCTGCTGCTGTAAAAATGCGCCGAAGCGCTGCGACAGATGATCCAGATCCCGCAGCGTGATGGTGTGACCGAGACTGCTGAAGGCGGGTGCATCGGGAAACCGGGTCGCCGCTTCTTCGAATAAATCGATCAAATTATGGTAGCGGTCGATATCAACGGTGTTGCTGATGCCGGCGTGGGTACGTGCTGATTCTATTATCGTTTTTAGCATGCTATTCCTCGCGCATGGCGCTCAACGCATCTAGGACGGTTGGTTTTGCTGCTGCTCGAACTGCTTGGGATCGATAAACATTAACTCCAGCAACAATTCGCCCGGCCGACTCAACTCGATCGCCAATACCAACATATTCAGGACATCGCCGGACTTATGTACCGCAGGGATAAAAAATACCCAGCGCTGTTGTTCTTCGCTGGAAAAAACATTGAGCGGTTGTTTTTCATTCAGCTTTTGCGCTTGCGCCACCAGCATGTGGCCGACCAGTTCGCGAAAAGCACTGAAATTAAGCTTGCCGCGCAGCTCGCTGCGATCCAGTCGCAGGTTAACCTCCAGCTCGCTGCCATCCTCCATGCGCACTTTGATTAAAAATACCGTGCGGCCGTTCTCCAAAAATTGATAACGGCGCTTGGCATCGAGCCGCGGGCCGGCAAAAAATGCCTGCTGCAAAACATTCGCGGACAACATCAGTAATTTTTCGGGAGCAACACTGTGGGTGCGATAAAGCGGCATGGCGACCATCGACAACTCGGCTAAGAAATGGTGCGGCCAGTCTAATCACCAGCGCTATGTTTGTCATCCGTCCGCAGCCGCGACCGCCCATCGCGGCAATTTGCGATAAACACTGCGGGGCTTTTGACAAATATGATCTATCTGCCATATTTCCCCCGTTGCGTTGGTTGCGGCATTGTCTATTTTCGGCGGCTGGTTACATCTCCCGCCACTCTTGGCAAGGCTCTGTGGTGAGCATCTATACGAGGGGTTATCGGTACAATGAGCGGTACTTTCAAGACGAATGGCAACAAGACTAGCAGCGGCCACGGCATTTTCGACGGCATCAACGCGACCCATCACAACGATTCCGACTACAGCGGCAGTACCCGCGGCGACAACCGGGTACTGACCTGGCGCGCGCTCGGTGCGGCGAGCCTGCTGGCGATCGCGATCGCCGGCGGTAACGTCGCGGCGCAGGAAGCGCGCAGCTCATCGAATAACATAGAGCGCGACATCGCCACGCTAAATCAACAGATCGCTACCAAACAACAACAAATCACCACCCTGCGCAACCGGCCCTCGCCGGAGCAATCGGAGCTGAGCGCTGCCCAAAAGGCGCTCAACGATGCGCGCAGTGCTTTTCAGGCCAATGCCTCACCCGAAAATGAAAGCAAGGCCAAAAATGCCGAATTCAAAGTCAAACTGGCGGAAATCAAATACGACAAAGCACACGCCGACGTCAATGCGCTGGTCGACGATCTCGATCAACTGAAATCGCAGGTCGCCAATAAGCAACGCGAGGCAAAGGAGGCCGGTAAACAGGCCGCCGAACAACAGGCAACCGGCGAGCGACAACAGCAGCAGAAGGCCAGCGACGATCAGGCCAAGCGGCGTCAGCAAGAGCAGGAATTAGCACGCAGCCGCCAGGAAGCCGAAGCGCAACAGAAGGAAATCGAACGCTTGAAAGCCGCGCTGGCGGCAAAAGAAGCCGCGACCGCCAAGGCGGCGGCCCCTGCTGTCGCCCCGGCGAATTCAACCACCAATCCAATCGCCAAACCGGCGGTTGAAGCGCCTGTCGAAAGCACAAAAGTTGCCCACGTCAGCGCGCCGGTAGCAGCGCCATCACAAACCGGCGGCGGCGCACTGAAATTAATTA
>DATIED010000218.1:0-6099 GCA_035455965.1 Spongiibacteraceae bacterium | reverse complement strand
GGTCCATCGAATCGATAATCATCGCGGCATCGGTGGCATTTTTTCCTTTAGTGTAGGCGAACTGCTGTATAGGGCGAATGGCGTGGGGATGCAGCTTATCTATCCAGCCGGACAGATGCGGGCTTTTCCAGTCGCCATGCGCATGGCGCACATTGACCATGCCGTGTTTCGCGAGCTCTTCTAATACGCCCTCTATTGAGCTGTGGCTGACATTATCGCAGTCGATAAGAAGCGCGATTCTTTTCCGTTCCGACATAACTATCTCCTGTAGATCTAATTTTTTTCGTGAGCGCTCATTGCGGTGCCGCTCTGGCGTATTAATGGGGCCGGTAGGCCCTTATGTCGGCAGTCGAATAAAACTCTGCGGATGGAGGCGCGCTATTTCCATGCAAAATTTCAGGCTTGCATCTATGAGTCTCAAATATCTTATCCGTTAACGAAGAAAATATGGAAATTTATCCGCAATGGCGATACAAATGTGCATCACTGATGATACTTGTCGATTCGCAGTTAACTGAGTCAGCGCAATGACCTTTAAAAGGGGAGCGCCATGTTGGGTTTAACGCAGTTGGGAGTTGTGCATACGGCTATCAGCTTGGTGGCGGTGGCGGTGGCGGCAGGTATCGTTGCGTTCGCGCGTTATAAACAAATTGCCGTGCGCACGTGCACGGGTATTCTCTACGTCGTGACGACAGCGCTCACCTGCCTGACTGGTTTTGGCATCTTTCAGCACGGTGGTTTTGGCGCGCCGCATGCGCTGGGAATATTGACTCTGCTGGTGCTGGCCATCATCGCGGAAACGCGTCATTCGTTCGGTAGATTGTCGCGCTATATTGCTGTTCTCGGTTTTTCGACGACATTCTTCTTTCACATGATTCCGGCTTTCACCGAGACCTCGACGCTTTTGCCATTCGGTCATCCTCTGGCCAGTGGCCCGGATGATCCGGGCTTGAAGGCGGCAATCGGCGTAGCATTTCTGGTGTTTGTTGTTGGCGCTGTATTACAAATCCTGCAAGTGCGTGCCGAGCGCAACTTAACGGCAGCGCCTATTTAACCGTGCGATGGCGTTATGTGCGCGCGCGGCGTTACTATTCGCGTTACTGTTATATTGCAGCGCTACAACTGCAGTGCTACTAATGCAGCGCTAGTACGTCGTTTGCGCGGTCGGGATATTTTAGGTCAGGCTCGGCATTGCATGCGTGACTATGTGTCGCATACAGCGGCGCGATCCAATCGGTCGAAATAAATCCGAGGTGAGCAAAATCGAAACTTCAGTACCATCGATCAATCTGCATATCGAGTCCCGCGAGCAATTGTTGTCCGCATTGGCGGAAGCTGCGGAGATCGAGCACAACCTGATGTGCTGCTATCTCTACGCCATGTTCAGCTTGAAGAGCAGTGTGACCGAGGGCGTCAGCAGCGCGGAGCTGGCCGCGATCGACAAATGGCGCCAGTGTATTCGCGGCATCGCTCTGGAAGAGATGACGCATCTCACGCTGGTATCGAATATCATCTCTGCGCTCGGCGGCACACCGCATTTTGGGCGGCCGAATTTTCCGATCAGTCCCGGTTTTTTTCCAGCGGGCATCGTTATCGAATTGACTCCGTTCTGCATGGAGACGCTGAACCATTTTATTTATTTGGAGCGCCCTGCCGATTCACCGGTAACCGATAGCGAATTTTTTAAATCGTCGCAGTACTCGCGTGCCGGCACGGCCGGCCGCTTGATGCCGTTCGGCGCCGATTACTCGACGGTTGGCAATTTATACACAGCGATTTACGAAGCGTTGTGTCGCTTAACGGAACGGCTCGGCGAAAAAAATCTGTTCTGCGGCGAAGTCGCGCTGCAAATTCGCCCGACCGACGGCACGCTGCCCGGTCTTACCACGGTGGTGGATTTGGCTAGCGCGCAGCGTGCGCTCGACACTATCATCATTCAAGGCGAGGGCTCGATCTGCGAGGTCAATTCGCATTTCGCGCGCTTTCAGCGCATCCGAATCGAGTACCAAAATCTACTGGAGCAGCGCGCCGATTTTGTGCCGGCGCGTCGGGCTGCGCACAATCCGGTGATGCGGCCGCCAGTGGTGGCGACCGATCGCCTGCATATCATCGCCGAACCGGCGGCATCGCTGATCGATTTGGCAAATAGTCTGTACGTATTCATGCTGCGTATGTTGCAACAGGTTTACAGCGGCTATGCGCGCGCACCGGTGGACAAACGCATATTGTTGAAAAGCGCGTATCTATTGATGCGCGCGATGGTGATCGTGGCCGAGCGGCTCACCTGCCTGCCGGCTAACGCTGGTGTGCCGGATGCGACCGCCGGTATGAGTTTTGCGATGATTCGTTCATTGGCTCCGCTCGAAGCCGGCGAGCCCGAAGCGCGGATTCTGGTAGAACGCTGTAACGAATTGCTGCAACGTATCCAGCAATTGGCTGAGATCGATGCAGCGATCGGCGGTGCCGTCGAACTTGTCGTCGGTGTGCATGCGCAATTGACGAATCTGCATGCCACTGTGTTGGTTACGCAGTCAGCTATTGCGCAACCACTGCCGGTCTCAAGTCCGGCTCCCGCGCCGACGATCGTCGCGGTTGCGCCCGCCGACGGTAAAGCGATGAGCAATATCGAAATCGCCAGTGGCGCAGAGGTCACCATTCATTTCGAGGGGCGCCGCTGTATCCATGCGCGCCATTGCGTGCTGGATCTGCCGCAGGTGTTTAAGGCCAACACACCCGGCGAATGGATCGATCCGGACGCAGTCAGTGCCGAAAAGCTCGTCGCGCTCGCGGAAAAATGTCCCTCGGGCGCAATTCGCTACGTGCGTGCGAGCGGCCCGCAGGAGGCGTCGCCGCCGGTCAATGTATTAAATATTCGTGAAAACGGCCCGCTCGCGGTTCGGGCGCCGATCGTATTGCGCGGCGAATCGATCGGTTATCGTGCGACGCTATGCCGCTGCGGCCGTTCGAACAATAAGCCGTATTGCGATGGCTCGCACGTCGGTACCTTTACCGCGAGCGGCGAGCCGGCGACCGGCGATACGACGGCGTTAACCGTGCGCGATGGACCGTTGCTGATCGAACCGCAGAAAAATGGCCCGTTGGAGATTACCGGTAATTTGGAGGTTTGCGCCGGCACCGGTAGAACGGTGGCGCGTATCGCCGAGGCGCGCTTCTGCCGCTGCGGTAACTCGGGCAACAAGCCGTTTTGCGACGGCTCGCATGTGGCGGCGGGTTTTGTCGCGGATTGATATCTCGTTGCTTAGGGGCTCGTGTTTAATTTTCGTCAAGAAAATGGCCAGTCGGCGGAGTCACGATGTTGGCGCTTAAACGATTTGAAGCTAATTATCACTATGCGAAAAAATGCTGAAGTTGTACCGCGTTGGTTTTAGCGTGAATAACATGGTTCCCGAGCGAAAATGACCCAGAGAGAGTGGATGTAGAGCGATGCGTGGGTAGAAACGTCTCAGCGAATCAATTCATTGAAGAACGCGCGGCGGCTATGAATCATCTCGCGATAGGTTTGAATCAGCGAAAGATCGAGCGGATCGCCCGAGCCCTTCAGTTTTTGCATTTTGCTTTCCAGCTCGATGATTTCTTCCAGCAGGCGTTCTTTCACCGCTTGAACGTTCTGCAAGCGCACGCCCGCTAGAGTTTCGCGGCGCGACGGCGGACGATTGAGATGTAGATTATTGCGGGTTTCTTTTTTCATCTTATTTGCCCGATATGACCCATGCATTCAAGCATAGCCAATAAAAAGAATTAGGCATCTTATATTCTTCGATATTACGGATTCTTAATCGCCAGTGCCAGATGTTATTGTGGCAACTTAAGCGCCGTTGGTCCGATAACTTTTACTTGCCTGAATATACTAAGCGAATACCATAGCAATTATGCATAACTCTGCTGTTCTGATTGACTGGGAAAAAATCGATACCGTGCTGCTGGATATGGATGGCACGCTGCTCGACCTGTACTTCGACAACCATTTCTGGCTGGAGCATTTGCCGCAGCGCTACGCACAACGACATGTAACCAGCCCGGAGCGTGCGCGCGCGCATTTGACGGCGCTGTTCGCTGCGCAACGCGGTACGCTCAATTGGTATTGCGTCGATTACTGGTCGCGCGAATTGCAGTTGGATATCGCCGAGCTGAAGCGGGAAGTCGAGCATCTGATCGGCATTCGTCCGTACGTCGAGGAATTTCTGCAGCGGCTGCACGCCAGTCCGCGGCAGGTATGGCTGGTGACGAATGCGCATCGCAAGAGTCTGGATATCAAAATGCAGCGCACCGGTATCGATCGCTGGTTCGATCGCATCGTCTCCTCGCACGATCTGAGCGCGCCGAAAGAGGCTGCCGAATTTTGGCGGCACCTGCGCGAATCGCATCCGTTCGATCCGGCGCGCGCCTTGTTGATCGACGACACGGCGACGGTATTATTGGCCGCGCAGCATTTTGGCATCGCGCATTTACTGACATTGCTGCAGCCCGATAGTCGGCAAGCACAGCGTATCGCTACTGAATTTCCAGGCATTCTGCATTTCGACGAAATCATGCCGCCGCTATTTTCCAGCGCGGACATGCCAGTGCCGGGCAGCCCCGCCCTATGAAAACAGCGTCACCCAGTGCTGCGACAGCCGGCAAGGTACGCCTGGATAAATGGCTGTGGGCGGCGCGTTTTTTCAAGACGCGCAGTCTCGCCAAGCAGGCGATCGACGGCGGCAAAGTGCATTACAATGACCAGCGCAGCAAGGTCAGTAAAGAGGTCGAGATCGGCGCCTGCCTGCGTATTCGTCAGGGTTACGACGAGTTGGAAGTCGAGGTTATCGCGTTGTCCGATCAGCGTGCCGGTGCGCCGCAGGCGCGACTTCTCTATAGCGAAACACCGGCCAGCGTAGCGCGTCGCGAACAAGCTGCGGCCGAGCGCAAGGCCCTCGCCGGCGGCGCGCCGATAAGTCCGGAGCGTCCCGATAAAAAGCAGCGCCGCTTATTGCATCGCTTCAAACAAGAGTTATTCGAATAGATGTCCGATACCCTTCTACGTTTTATTTTCGATAGCACCGATATTCGCGGCGAGTGGGTGCAGCTCGAGCAGAGCTACCGCGATGCGCTCGCCTATCATCATTACCCGCCGGCGGTGCGGCGCTTGACCGGCGAGTTTCTGGCGGCGGTCAGCCTGCTCGGCGCGACCTTGAAGTTCGAAGGCTCGGTGATTTTGCAGGCGCGCAGCGACGGCGAAATTCCGTTAATCATGGCCGAGGCGACCTCGAGACAAGAGTTGCGCGCTATCGTGCACGGCGCCGAGCATGCGACCAGCGAAGATTTCCAAAGCCTATTGGGTGCCGGCACGTTATCCATCACCATCGACCCGGTCGGCGGTCAGCGTTATCAGGGCATAGTACCGCTGGAAGGCGATAACCTGGCAAGCTGCCTGGAGAGCTATTTTCTGCAAAGCGAGCAGCTGCCGACGCGCATTTGGTTGGCGGCGGACGCCATCCGGGCCGGCGGCCTGTTTCTGCAGGAACTGCCCAACCGCAGCGATGCCGCGCAGCGCGCACAGCACTGGCAGCATTTAAATGCCCTGGCGAGCACCCTTAAGGACGATGAGCTACTGCAATTGTCTGGCGAAACGCTATTGCACCGGCTATTTCACCAGGAGCAGATGCGGCTGATACAGCGCGATAGTCTGCAATTTCGCTGCAGTTGCTCGCGCGATCGCACCGAAAGCATGCTGATCAATCTGGGGCGCGCGGAGCTCGAACAGATTTTGGCCGAGCAGGGTGCAGTCAAAGTCAGCTGCGAGTTTTGCAATCAGCTCTATGAATTCGCAGCGGCGGATGTCGAGGCATTGTTCGTGCCCGCCGACGCACCATTGAAACATTGAGAGGGGTTAGCTTGGGGCGCGGATTTTTGCCATAATGCCGCCCTTTATTCCCCGGGCCAAGGCTGGTCTGTCACGATTCAGTTTTGCCGCGCGCTAGTTTGCGCCGGCCGTATGTTGAAAGGAACGAGTTAGCATGAGCGCAGCAACCACTACTTCAGCAGCCACTGTGTACAACGATTTATCCCCCGCACAGCTGGTCGAACAGGCCCTGGCTCGCA